>JBATUU010000221.1:0-19302 GCA_049671385.1 Ornithinimicrobium sp.
CGTCTCGACGTAGCGATATCCAAGATCGACTGCGGCCGCAAAGGCCACCATCGAGTTCTCCAGTCCGTCGAGTGAGAACCCCCGATGGGCCAGCGGGATAGGCCCGGCATGATCTAGATATGGACGCATGGGCGCAAACCGTGACTCACTCAACTGCCTGGACGGAACGCGGAGCCCGTCGACTCGAGCGCGCCTTCGGTCACCGGCACCCGACCAGTGCGTGCTGCCTTCACCAACAGTGCGTGGTCGAGTTCGGTCTGATCGGCGTAGGCGGCAGCAAACCGCGCCATCGAGCGATCAAGATTGTCGCCCTTGCCCACATACCCGGCAATCATTGAGGCCCCGCTGGTGCGGGCATGGCCCTTGGCGGGGAGGTGCCCCACGATCCCGGCATAGTCGGCCAGCGCATCGGCATCCATGGCGTCCAGGGGCACGGTGCCCTTCATGTTCCGGAACTGGCGCACGTAGTACTGCCGGTTGTCCACCGTCGTCCATCCGAGCAGCGGGTCGCTCACGGTTTGCAGGGCCTGCTGATACTCCACCACGCGCTGCCCCTGGTGATCGTGCCACGCTGATGTGCCGTGGACGTACTGCGCCAGCACCGATCGACGGGCCTGCTTCATTTGTAGAAACAAGACGTCATCGGCACTGGAGCCCTCGAGCATCACCACGTAGGCGCGCAGTCCGACGCTGCCAACCCCGACGACTTTGTGGGCGATGTCCTTGATCGTGTACCCACCCAGAGCGCGGGACCAATGTGACACGAGCGTGTCCAAATAGCGGTCGAGCGCGCTGCCGATCAGGCGAGCTTTGTGCTCAGGGACTCGGACGATCAACGGTGGCTCTTCGACAATCCGCCGCTCGCCGCCCTCCTCGTGAGTCAACTTGGGCAGGACTCGGTCGCTGGTGCGCTTCTTGGCCCGCTTGGCCGAGCGCTTGATCTCCTGACGCAGCGACTTCTCGGTGACGCTCTCGTGCAACCGGCCAACGTCGAGCCGGTTGTAGGAGCGTTTCAGCAGCGGCTGGACAGCCAATAGGCGCACTTCGGCTCGGTAGGCCGACACGCACGATTCGACCGCGGCGGAGCACTGGTTCTCACTGGCGCCGTTCTCTCGCCCGGCCACGTGGATGGCTGCCACAAGGCGGCGCAGATCCCACTCCCAGCCACCCGGGTGTGCCTCGTCGAAGTCGTTCAGATCCAACACCAACTCGCCCTCGGAAGAGCCGTAGAAACCGAAGTTCCCCAGGTGGGCATCCCCACAGATCACCGGCTGGATCCCAGTGGAGGGAAGATGTGCCACGTCCCAGGCCATCACCACGGCCGTGCCGCGTAAGAAGCCGTAGGGAGAAGAGATCATCTTGCCGACCCGCACCGGAATCAGCTCATCCACGCGCCCCCGATGAGAGGCATTCAGCAAGGTAATCGGATCCGGTCGATCGCTGGACAACTCCCAGTGTCCGAGCGCTTTGCGAGGCACATGCTTGCGCAGCCCCTTCCCCATCGCGTCTCGTTCGGCCCGGGAAGTGGTGCTCTGCTGCAACGAGGAGAAGGCACCACTATCGGCGCTGGCCAACACCTGGTGATGGGACGAGGTCGTGCTCATGGAGCCTCCTGCAGTAGTAGCGCTGAAATCCTCTGCCGATGTAGGCCCGGCTCAACCTACCGGTTTGCCGGCACAACCGGCGGCGTTGCGCCAACGCTGCGTCACCGCCGCCGCCACACACCTGGCTCTGGCGGCACCGGTGACCGGATACCGGTAGGGCCGAACCCGGCAGCCCCGCTGAGCCAGCGCCGGGTCGCCGCAGTGCCCAAGAAGGTGGTGGGAAAGGTCGCGCTCGCGGCCCGGCGACTCAGCGTGGTCTCGGCAAGTGGCCGCTGACTGGCCAGGATCACGACGTTGCCGAACCGTCGCCCACTCAGCACCTCTTTGAGCGCGATGAGGCCAAGGTAGGGCAGGGGACCTGCAAGGGTGGCAGCGACCGTGCGGGCATGGCGAAGACCGGGCTCGTCACAGGTATTGAGTGCCGCGACGCCACCACTGGCAAGGACCCGCGCCAACTCCAGAGCGAAGTTGGCACCGAGCAACTCCCCGGGCACTCGGCCCTGGTCGAAGGCATCGACCACCACCATGTCGGCGCTGCCATCGCGCAGGGCAGCCATTCCGGCTACGCCGTCGGTTGCTCGCACTCTGATCCGGTGCCGCCGGGGCAGCGGTAGCCGATCGCGGACCGCGGCTGTCAACGTCTCGTCGGGCTCGAGCACGATCTGCGGCGAACCCGGCCGACAGTGCTCGACATACCGCGCAAGGCTGAGTCCGGCGCCGCCCACATGGGTGACCCGAAGCGGCCCCGGTGGCAACGCGTCAAGCGCCATCGCCAGGTGTTGGACATACTCATATACCAACAGACCGGGGTCGTCGAGATGAACGTATGACTGCGGATGCCCGTCTCGGGTCACCGCATACCCACCGTGATCGTCGGGCGTGATCTCAAAAGGCATCGGTGGCCAAGGTTCGGCAGACCGGCGGGCTAGATGTCCCGGAAGGTCTGAATTCCTGCGCCGAGGGCATTCAACCGGGCGGCGAGGTCTTCATAGCCACGGTTGATGACGTAGACGTTGCGCAGCACCGAGACGCCGGGCGCGGCCAGCATGGCCAGCAGGATGACGACGCCGGGACGCAGTGCGGGGGGACACATGATCTCGCCGGCACGCCATTTGGTCGGGCCTTCGATCATTACCCGGTGCGGGTCCATGAGGTGCACCCGGGCGCCGAGGGTGGTGAGCTCTGTGAGATAAATGGCACGGTTCTCATAGACCCAGTCGTGGATCATCGATGATCCGTGGGCGCAGGCCGCGATGATCGCGAAGAACGGCAGGTTGTCGATGTTGAGCCCGGGGAAGGGCAACGGGTGGATCTTGTCCAGGGGGGCGTGCAGGGGGCCGTTGCGCGTCTGCAGGTCGACCAGCCGGGTATGCCCGTTGGCCGAGGTGTATTCCTCGCTGAGGTCATAGCGCAAGCCCATGGTGTCGAGCACCGCCAGCTCGATCTCCATGAACTCGATCGGCACCCGTTTGATCAGGATCTCGCTACCGGTGACGACCGCGGCCGACAACAGACTCATCGCCTCGATCGGATCCTCGGACGGCGAGTACTCGATGTCTTGATTGATGTGCTCGACACCGCGCACCGTCAGGGTCGTGGTGCCAAGTCCGTCGATCTGCACGCCCAACTGCTGCAAGAACACGCACAGGTCCTGGACCATGTAGTTCGAGGAGGCGTTGCGGATGATCGTCTCGCCGGTGTAGCGAGATGCCGCTAGCAGCACATTCTCGGTCACCGTATCGCCGCGCTCGGTCAGCACGATTGCCTTGTGTGGCCAGCGCTCGTTGTCGATGGTGGCCTGATATGCCCCGTCGGTGGCCACGACGTCAACACCGAACTGGCGTAAGGCGATCATGTGCGGCTCAACCGTGCGGGTTCCCAGGTCGCATCCACCAGCGTAGGGCAGTTCGAAGTGGTCCATCTCGTGCATCAACGGACCAAGGAACATGATGATCGTACGGGTGCGACGCGCTGCAGCCTGATCGATGCCCGCGAGGTCGATCGTGGCCGGCGGCACGATCTCAAGGTCGGAGGAGTCGGGTAGCCAGCGGATCTTGAAGCCGATGCTGGTCAAGACCTCGGTGATCCGGTTGACCTCTTCGATCCGAGCCAAGTTGCGCAGCGTCGTGCGTCCCTTGTTGAGCAACGAGGCGCACAGCAGGACCACCGCCGCGTTCTTGGAGGTCCGGACATCAATCTCGCCGGAGAGTTTGACGCCCCCGGTGATGCGCAGATTTTGCGGCACTGAACTGCTGACCGACACGATCTCGGAGTCCAGGCTCTCGCCGATCCGGGCGAGCATCTCCAGGGAGAGGTTCTGCTTGCCCTGCTCGATCCGGGCGACAGCACTTTGACTGGTATTGAGTAGCGCAGCGAGCTCAGATTGGGTCAAGGCTTTGTGTCTGCGGGCGTCCCGGATGAGCGTCCCGATCCGGGACAAGTAAGGCTCGGTCATGAGCCAAGAGTCTAGATCATATGTGAGATATTCACGCAATCTACGCGCGTTGCTGGGCCCGCAAGATCTCACTCAGCATGGGTGCGAGCAACTCACGTTGCCATGGCCGGGCACCTAGGGATGCCAACGCCGCGTCAATGGCTGGTGGGTCGCTGTCGGCCGGAGGGTCCCAGAGCAGCGCGCGCAGGAGATCTGGGGTCAACAGGTTCTCCACCGGGATCTCCAGATCAGCGCTGATCTCGGCGAGTCGACTCTTGGCCTTCGTGAGCCGGTCGGCCGCCTCAGGGGCGCGGTCGGGCCACGAGCGGGCCGGTGGCGGACCCGAGGTGGAGCGTGATCTGGCAGGCAGCTCGGCCTCGGGCAACCTTTCGGCTGCCGACAGTGCGCTCAACCAGGCTTCGCCATGGCGGCGCAGGCCTTGCGCCGCGCGACGTGCCCGGGTCGGGCTCGGGTCGGTGGGGCCCTGGTGCAACGCCTGCTCGTCGGTGGGGTTGCGCTGCGCGAGGTCGATTAGGGCATGATCGGGCAGCACCTTACCTGGCGTCACGTCTCGCTCTTGGGCGATTGCCTCACGCACATTCCAGAGCGACTGCAGCCGGGCAAGAGCTCGCCGACTCCGCAGTTTGCTCGTGCCGCTCACCCGGCGCCACGGGTCGACTCTGGCCTTGGGCCCGGTGAAAGAGGTCAGCGCCGCGAACTCTTGCTCGGCCCAGCCCAACTTGCCTTGCTCGGCTAAGTCGCGCTCCATCCGATCCCGCAAGGGGAGCAGCAACTCGACATCCAACACAGCGTAGTTCAACCACGCCTGCGGCAAGGGGCGCGTCGACCAGTCAACCGCCGAGTGCTCCTTGGCCAGCGTGATACCCAGGTAGTACTCCAACACAGAGGACAAGCCGGCCCGCGGCAAGCCAGCCAAGCGCGCTCCCAACTCGGTGTCGAAGAGGCGCCGAGGTCGCATTCCGAGGTCAGCCAGACAGGGAATGTCTTGCGTCGCTGCGTGCAGTACCCACTCCACGTCCTGCAATGCGGCATCCAGGGAGGACAAGTCGGGACACCCGACGGGATCGATGAGGTGACTGCCGCTGCCTGCGCGGCGCACTTGCACCAAGTAGGCATCCTGGCCATAGCGGTAACCGGACGCCCGCTCGGCGTCCAGCGCCACTGGGCCGGTGCCCCGGCTCAAAGCGGCGATCACCTGGCCCAGGCCCGCTTCGTCCGCCACCACCTCCGGCACACCCTCAGCCGGAGCGTCCAGCACATCGAAGACCTCGGGCTCCGGGGGAGCGTCGGGCCCCTGCGAGGGCGCGTCTGACCCGGTGTCGTGCACTATCAGCGACGGATTCCCGGCAGGGCGACGACGCCTTCAGGCAGCGGCGGCAGACCGGACATGGTGCACAGCAAGTCACCCCAGGCCATCAAGTGGGCGTCGAGATCGCTCGGCACGGCGGGTATCGGTGTCCAGGAGGCACGAATCTCCAACTCGACATTGGTCTCCCGGTCAGACAACGCCCCAAAGCTCATCGATGTCACGCTAGTCACCGTGCCAGCTGCCGCCGCCCAGGCTGACGTTCTTGCCTCCAGCGCTTCGGCCAGCCAGGACCAGCCGACCTCGCCAGCCATCGGATCGGCTCCGACCTCGGGCTCCATGGTGGTCTTTGCGTAGGTGACCGCACGCCATACACCCTCCCATGGCTCTGGACCGGCGGGGTCAAACAGCAAGACGAAGCGCCCCACCCCGATCGGTTCCTCAGCCGGATCCTGGCTGGGGATGACCTCGCCGGCCACGGCCACCGCGTGGGGGGCCAGGCGGGTGGGAGCCGGCACTTCCTCGATCACCAGCTCAGGTCGCAACGGGGCAGCGCGCAGGGCATTCAGCGCCTCGGCGAAGGTGCTGGCGTCTGCCGATGAGCCGACATTGGGGGCGGTATGCCCGCTCGGTTTGCGACTGGCCACCTGGTCAGCGTAGGTGGCGGGTTCGCCGACGGGCTGCACCGAAACGCCGCGACAGGGCCTGGGTGTGAAGACGCTCGGTCAAAGGTGTCAGCGTCGCTCCGTTGTGCCCGATGACTGCATGGGAGACTTTGCCGGTGAATTCCACCCCCTCACATGACCTGTCCATGAGCCCGTTGCTAGTGGCAGCGCGGGGGGAGCAGCCCTCGCATACACCCGTGTGGTTCATGCGCCAGGCAGGTCGGTCGTTGCCCGAATATCGTGCGCTGCGCGAGGGCACGTCGATGCTCGCGGCTTGTCGGACACCAGACCTGGTCACCGAGATTACGATGCAGCCCGTGCGGCGGCACCACGTGGATGCTGCGATCTTGTTCAGCGACATCGTGGTCCCGCTGCAAGCCGCCGGAGTTGACGTCGAGATCGTCGCTGGGGTGGGACCGGTCGTCGCTCGACCTGTGCGCACCCGGGACGACCTCGCCCGGATCGCGGAATTGAGTCCCGACATGGTGCCCGACATCAGCGAATCAGTGCGCCGGCTGATCATCGAGCTGGGCCAGACCCCGTTGATCGGTTTTGCGGGCGCGCCGTTCACATTGGCCTCCTACCTGATCGAAGGCGGACCGTCGAAGAACCACGAACACACCAAGGCGCTCATGCACGGCGACCCAGAGCTGTGGCACGCCTTGTGCGGGCGACTTGCGCAGATCTCTGCACAGTTTCTCACCGTTCAGGTTCTGGCCGGGGCCAGCGCGGTGCAACTCTTCGACTCCTGGGCCGGCTTCTTGTCCCGCAGCGACTACCTGCAATTCGTCGAGCCGCACTCACGAGCCGTGCTCGACGACATGGCCGTTCTCGGCGTTCCCCGCATCCACTTCGGGGTCGGTACCGGCGAACTGCTCGTTGACATGGCGGCGGCGGGGGCTGACGTGATCGGGGTCGACTACCGGACCAGTCTGCCGGACGCGATCACGCGCACGCAGGGTAACTACGCCGTCCAAGGCAACCTCGATCCGGCGCTGCTGTTCGCCCCGTGGGAAGCGCTGAAGCCTCAGGTCCTGCGGATCCTCAAGGAGGGTCACGACGCGCCGGGGCACATTTTCAACCTCGGCCACGGGGTGCTGCCGGACACGGATCCAGCGGTGTTGACCAGGGTCGTCGAACTCGTCCACGAGCAAGCGTTTTTGTGACATAGAGCACCCTCGGGGCGATGGCACGCTAAAATGCAGGGTTGTCGGCACCCGTCGGCGAGCACAGTCTTCCCGAAGACGAGGTGAGCAATGTCCGAAAAGTCGTCCCGTAACGGGTCCTCCAAGGACCCCAACATGGACCACAAGAAGCAGTCTGCGGCTAGTAACGCAGCTGAAAAGACGAAAGCAGCGGCCACGAAAACGGCCGACACTGTCCGTGACATGAACTATCCACACGGCATTCACCCGGCCCTGGTGCCTGGTGTCTCCATCGAGGACCAGCGGGTGCGCTATGGCACCGACAAGGTCGTCTTCGGCGTGACAGCTGGAGTGATCGTGGCGTTCATTATCTGGGGCACCACCAACACCGAGGGCCTGCAAGCGGCATCCGACACGGCCTTGACCTGGGTGGTCAACAATGTCGGTTGGCTGTTCAACATCTTTGCGATCGTCGCGGTGGTGTTCATGCTGATCGTGGGCTTCTCCCGCTTTGGCAAGATCAAGTTGGGTCTGGACGATGAAAAGCCGGAGTACACCCGGGCGTCGTGGCTAGCCATGCTGTTCAGTGCTGGGATGGGCATCGGACTGTTGTTCTTCGGCTCCTACGAGCCGATGACCTATTACCTCACTCCGCCGCCGGGCACTGTCGAGCCCGAGACGATCGAGGCGATGCACACCGCGCTGGCTCAAACCACCTTCCACTGGGGCCTGAACGCCTGGGCGATGTACGCCCTCGTCGGTGGAGCTGTTGCCTACGGCGCGTACCGTCGCGGCCGAGTGCCGCTGATGTCCAGCATCTTGGAGCCCATCTTCGGCGCCAAGCACGCTCGCGGTGCCGCGGGCAAGGTCATCGACATCTTCGCCATCATCGCCACCCTGTTCGGCACGGCGGTCAGCCTAGGTATCGGTTCCTTGCAGATCGGTCGAGGAATCGAGATCGTGGGCGGCACCGACCCGTTGGGTACCACGCTCATCATCGTCATCATTCTTGTTTTGACCGTTGCCTTTATCGCCTCCGCGGTCAGTGGCATCGGTAAAGGTATTCAGTGGTTGTCCAACACCAACATGGTCTTGGCCGTCCTGTTGGGCTTGTTCATCTTCATCGGCGGTCCGACGCTCTTCCTGTTGAACTTCGTGCCCTCAGCGATGATCGAGTACTTCAAGGACCTGCCGCAGATGCTGGGCCGTTCCGCCTCACGCGGCGACGACGCGGCGGAGTTCGTCAACGCCTGGACCGTCTTCTACTGGGCGTGGTGGATCTCCTGGACGCCCTTCGTCGGTATCTTCATCGCTCGGATCAGCCGCGGTCGCACGTTGCGCGAGTTCGTGACCGTGGTGCTGCTGGCCCCGACGTTGGTCTGTTTCTTGGCCTTCGCCGTTTCCGGTGGCACGGCCATGAAGCTGCAGTTCGACGGCACGGCCGATATCGGTGGCGCCGAGTCACCGCAGGACATGCTGTTCCTGATGCTGGAAGCACTCCCCGCCAGTGGCATCACGTCCGTGGTCGTCATGCTGATGTTGGCGATCTTCTTCATCACCAGCGCCGACTCCGGCTCGCTGGTCATGGGCATGCTCTCGCAGCGCGGGAAGGCCGTTCCGGACACACCGGTGATCATCTTCTGGGGTTCCTGCCTGGCCGGTATCGCCATCGTGATGCTCCTGATCGGCGGCAACCAAGCCCTCAGCGGGTTGCAGAACCTTGTGATCGTCTCGGCTTTGCCGTTCTCGATCGTGTTGTTCATGATGTTGTTTGCGTTCGCCAAGGATCTGAAGACGGATCCGATGATGATCCGCCATCGCTACAGCGAGCATGCGCTCAACGAAGCGGTACAGGCGGGTGTGCGCAATCACGGTGACGAGTTCGGGATCTCGGTCCGCAAGGCGGATGAAGGTCGAGGAGCCGGATACGACTTCGACTCCAGCTCCAAGGAGTACACCTCGTGGTACCAGCGGTATGACGAGGACGGCAACCCGATTGACTACGAGTACAACCAAGGTTCCTTCTCCACCCCGGCATCCGAGGCGGTGCACGAGGATGAGACCGTGCGCACCATGGTCGATGCTGAGGCGGAGGTCGAGCGTGAGCCATCACGTCGGATCCAGTAGTCCCGATGGCATGAATTGAGGCAGCACTGCGTCGTCGTCGGCGCCGGTATCAGCGGGCTGGCGGCGGCGTGGCACCTCAAGAACCACTATCCACAGGTCCGCGTGACCGTGGTGGACTCCGCTGATCGCGTCGGTGGCAAGATTGCCGCTGGCGCGATCAGTGGGCTCGCACCGCTCGACGTGGGCGCCGAGTCGGTGTTGGCTCGGCGTCCGGAAGCGTTGGACCTGATCGAGCAGGTCGGCCTCGGGTCACAGGTGGTGCATCCGAAAACATCGACAGCTTCGATCTGGAGCCGGGGCTCGCTGCGCTCCATGCCGCCGCGCACCCTGCTCGGCATACCCAGTGATCCGCAAACACTGCTCGGTCTCTTGAGCGCGGAGGAAGTCGAGCGCGTCCGACGAGAGGTCATTCCGGCCCCTGCCGCCGGCGTGGTCGATATATCCATCGGCGACTTGGTGTCGCTGCGCTTGGGTGATGCGGTCGTCGACCGGTTGATCGAGCCACTGCTCGGTGGTGTGTATGCCGGGCACTCACGACATATCTCCGCTGCCGCTGCGCTTCCTCTTGCCTTCGCCGCGCACCAACAAGGCCAGTCTTTGGTGCAAGCGGCCTCCACCGCCATTCCTTCCCCACCTACGGGAGGCGCCAGCGCGCCACCTGTCTTTGCGGGAGTTCGCGGCGGGCTACACCGGTTGCCTTCGACGCTGGCGCACAGACTCACCCAGGCGGACGTGCCTATCCGCACGGGCCTGACCGTGCGGGGCTTGACGCGCCGAGGTGCACGATTCGCCCTCGAATGCGGCCCGGTGCCCACGCCGGAGATCATCGACGCGGACATGGTGGTGCTAGCCACGCCAGCCCCGCCCACCGCTCGACTCCTGGCTTCGGTCGTGCCGGCGGCCTCCAGCATCCTGGCCACGATTGAGGTCGCGTCTATGGCGATCATCACCCTGGCCTTGCCCTCGCGGGAGGTGCCCGACCTGTCCGGCTCCGGCATTTTAGTCCCGCCGGTGGAGGACCTGACGGTCAAGGCGGCAACCTTCAGCAGCAACAAGTG
Source organism: Ornithinimicrobium sp. (assembly GCA_049671385.1). Classification (GTDB taxonomy): domain Bacteria; phylum Actinomycetota; class Actinomycetes; order Actinomycetales; family Dermatophilaceae; genus Ornithinicoccus. The sequence goes on from JBATUU010000221.1 coordinate 10,361, forward strand.
GGACTGGGTCGACCGCGCTGGTCACCGTCCAAGCGACGATGACCTCACCGTGGTGCGCGCCTCCATCGGCCGCCACGGCGAGACCGAGGCCTTGCGTCACACCGACGCCGACCTCATACCAATCGTGCTGGACGATCTACGTCGGATGGGGATCGACCTGCCATCGGCCCGCCGTTGGCAGGTGCAGCGATGGGGTGGAGCCTTGCCCCAATACGCGCCCGGTCACGTTCAACGGGTCGAGACCGTCCAAGCCGCGATCGAGCATCAGCCGGGCTTAGCCGTCTGCGGGGCCGCATATCAAGGAGTCGGCATACCTGCGTGCATCGCCTCGGGTCGGGCAGCAGCCGAGCAGGTCGCTGCGTCACACTAGTCACATGACCCAACCCCCTGCCTCCGATCCTGTCCATCCGGCACCTGAGACCGTCGAAGCCATCAACGAGGGCATCCGCTACGCCATGTATTCGGTGTTTCAGGTGGCGCCGCGCATCGGGCACCTGAACATCGAGCGCGATCAGTACCGTCGGATACTGGGCAGTGAGGTTGAGGACCTTGTGGAGGCCCTCTCCGGCGAGGATGTTGTCACCCGGGGCTTCTACGACGTCTCCGGATTTCGGGCCGACGCGGACTTGATGGTGTGGTGGCATGCCGAAAGCGTCGAAGGGTTGCAGCGGGCGTACCAGGGTCTGCGGCGGTCGCACTTCGGCGAGCACTTGGAGCCGGTGTGGTCTCAGATCGCAATGCACCGCCCGGCAGAGTTCAACAAAGGCCACGTTCCGGCGTTCCTGGCAGGTGAGCCACCCCGCGACTATCTCTGCGTCTACCCCTTCGTGCGCTCGTACGAGTGGTATCTCATGGACGAGGGTGAACGCCGCGCAATGTTGCGTGAGCACGGTTTGGCCGCCAAAGACTACGGGGATGTGCGCGCCAACACACTGTCATCCTTCGCCTTGGGTGACTACGAGTGGATCCTTGCCTTCGAGGCCGACGAACTGCACCGAATCGTGGACTTGATGCGCGAACTACGCAATACGCGCGCACGGTTGCATGTGCGTGAAGAAGTGCCGTTCTACACGGGGCCGTTGGTGGACATCAAGGAGTTCATTCTCACCGCGCCAGCTTGAGCTGTAGGGGCAACTAAGCCTTCGGCTCGAGCGTCAGACTGATCGAGTTGATGCAATACCGCTGGTCGGTGGGGGTGTCGTAGCCCTCGCCCTCGAAGACGTGTCCCAGGTGGGAGCCACAGTTGGCGCAACGGACCTCCGTGCGCGTGCGGCCAAAGGAGCGATCTTTGACGTACTCGACGCGCTCGCCGGCCAACGGTGAGTAGAACGAGGGCCAGCCGCAGTGGCTCTCAAACTTCGTGTCGCTGCGGAACAACTCGGTGCTGCAGGCCCGACAGTTGTAGACACCCTCGGTCTGCGTGTTGGTGTACTCACCGACGAACGGACGTTCGGTGCCTGCTTTGCGCAACACGTCATACTCGGCCGGGCTCAGTTGCTCGCGCCACTCCTGCTCCGACTTGGCGACTGGATAGTCCTCGCGCTTCTTATCCTTCATACCAAGATCAAACACGAGATGCCGTGCGCATCTTCCCGATCATTCGCAGTTCCAGCGCGGTCCGGGCGGTAGGCGGTAGCGTGAAACGCATGGCCAAGCCCATCACTATCACTGTGTCGGGACCGCAGCAGCACGAGCGCTCGGTCCGTCTGAGCAGCCCGGACCGCGTTGTGTGGCCGGCGCACGAGGGTCTGGCTGCGATCACCAAGGCCGACCTCGCTACATACATCGAGGCCGTTGGGCCCGGGCTCATGAACTCGCTCGGTGATCGGCCCGTGACCTTGCAGCGCTTCCCCACGGGTATCGACGGCGAGGAGTTCTACTCCAAGAATCCGCCGCGAGGCGTGCCCGAGTGGGCGAACACCACCTCGTGCACCTACCCCTCAGGCCGGGTGCACGCGCAACTGGTCATCGACGAAGTGGCGACCGCCCTGTGGGCCGTCCAGATGAACACCATTACCTTCCACCCGTGGCCCGTACGCACCGGAAACAATGACAATCCAGATGAGATCAGGATCGATCTGGATCCGCAGCCGGGGCGCACCTTCGCCGATGTCATCGATGTGGCCCTGGCGCTGCGTGCGGTGATGGACTCGCTCGGGTTGGCTCCGATGGTCAAGACCACGGGCAACCGCGGGTTGCACGTGCATGCGGGGATCGAGCCGCGATGGGAGTTTCTAGAGGTGCGCCACGCCGTGATCGGCATCGCCCGCGAGCTGGAACGCGACATGCCTCGTCTGGTGACAACCGCCTGGTGGAAGGAGGAGCGCGGCGACAAGATCTTCGTTGACTTCAACCAGGCGTGCCGGGACCGCACCCTGGCCGCCGCCTACAGTCCCAGGCCCCTGCCAGGTGCTCCGGTGTCGACGCCGGTGAGTTGGGAGGAGTTGCCTGGACTGGACCCGACCGCCTTCACGGTGCACAGCGTGCCGGCTCGTTTCGCCGAGCGCGGAGATGTGTGGGCTTCTTTGCACGATGAGCCCGCAGACCTCGGGCCAGCCTTGAACTTGTGGGAGGCGGACCTTGAGCGGGGTCTGGGGGAGATGCCGTTCCCGCCGGACTACCCGAAGATGCCGGGAGAGCCGCGGCGGGTGCAGCCGAGTCGCAAACGGGCTGACTGAACATCCAGAGAGCCAGACCATGGTGGCTTCAACCGGGCGGGCGCGACAGCGCGACAACGCTCGAGGGGGTCAGCACTCCGTGACATTGACCGCGAGGCCACCGGTGGAGGTCTCCTTGTACTTGGCCGACATATCGGCCCCGGTGGCACGTAGGGTCTCGACGGCCTGGTCGAAGCTCACCCGGTGGGTGCCGTCCCCGCGCATCGCCAACCGCACCGCTGTCACGGCCTTGACAGCGCCCACGGCGTTGCGCTCGATGCAGGGGATCTGCACGAGGCCCCCAACCGGGTCGCAGGTCAAGCCAAGGTTGTGCTCCAAAGCGATCTCGGCCGCATTTTCCACCTGCTCAGGAGTGCCGCCGAGCACCTCACACAGTCCGGCAGCAGCCATCGCGCAGGCCGAGCCGACTTCGCCCTGGCAACCGACCTCGGCGCCGGAGATGGAGGCGTGTTCCTTCACGATGATGCCGATGGCGGCGGCAGCCAACAGAAACCGCACCACACCGGTCTCGTGTGCCGAGGGGATGTTGCGCCAGTAGTAGTGCAGGACTGCGGGGATGATGCCGGCCGCCCCGTTGGTCGGAGCGGTCACGACCCTGCCACCGGCAGCATTCTCCTCATTCACGGCGATGGCATCCACGGTGAGCCAGTCCACGGCCACCAAGGAGTCAGGGGCCGCATGCGGCGTGGTGGGTGAGGCCATCAACGCCTGATAGAGCCGAGGCGCACGCCGGGTGACCGCGAGCATGCCGGGCAAAGTGCCGGGTGTCGTGCAACCCGCGAGCACGCAGGCCTGCATAACCTCCCAGACGGCCAACAGTGCCGCGGCTGTCTCCTCTCGGGGACGCATACTGTCTTCGTTCATGGCGACCAACTCCGCCACGGTGACGCCCTCGGCGCGGCAGCGCGACAACAAGCCAGCCGCATCATGGAAGTGCCACGGAGGCGGGTCCACCGAGGTCAGCCGGTCCGCTGCTACATCGCCTTCATCGATGACGAAGCCGCCACCAACGCTGTAGAGCGTGCGCTGGTGCAACACATTGCCGGCAGTGTCGTAGGCAGTGAAGATCATCCCGTTCGGGTGGCCCGGCAACACCTGTGACGGGCACAGCCGCACATCTGCGGGTGGGTCGAACGGCACCTGCATCCGGCCGCCTACCCGCAGGTGCTGACTGCTTTTGATCTGCGCCACGCGTCGTTCGACATCCGAGGGATCGACTAACTCGGGCGTTGCGCCTTCTAACCCGATGAGCAGTGCCCGGTCGGTGCCATGACCCATGCCGGTTGCACCCAGCGAGCCGTACAGATCGATCGTGATCCGCTGTGCTGGCTCGCCGCCCGCGTCGCGGTCGGCCAGGAGGTCGAGAGCAAAGAGGCGCGCTGCGCGCATGGGGCCGACTGTGTGGGAGGAGGAAGGACCAATCCCGATGGTGAAGAGATCGAGCGCGCTGAGCGTCATGGAGTGAAGGGTATTTCTCCTGATCCACGTTCGACTAGACGTACCGGCAGGACCACCTTTTCGGGTAGCGACGCGTCGCCATCCAACCGGGCGAATAATCGAGTCACGACTTCTGAGCTCAGGGCCTCTATGTCTTGCTGAATCACAGTCAGTGGTGGGTCGATCAAGTCAGCCAACGGGAAGTCGTCGAAGCCGACTATCGCGACCCTCCCGACGAGGTCGAGACGGTGCAGAGCATCAAGTGCTCCCGCCGAGATCCGATTCGAGGTGGTAAAGATCGCACTCGGCGGGTCGACTGTGGCCATCAGCTCCCGCACGACGCCGGCAGCATCTGCCTCGGTCCGGTTTCCCACCAGCAACAGACTCGCATCGAGGTCGACTCCTGCCTCAGCAAGGGCCTGCTCATACCCTTCTCGGCGAAGCCGCGCAGTTTCGATCTGCGGCAAGTCACCGATGAGTGCAATCCGCCGATGTCCGTGTTTCAGCAGGTGGCGCACTGCTTGTCGGGCACCCGCCCGGTTGTCAACGGTCACCGAGTCGACGTCGATGCCATGCGGGAGCCGGTCCACAAAGACGATCGGCAGCCCTGCTCTCATCTCGGAGAGCAGGTATTCATGGTTGGGCGTGGCGGGCATCAACACCAAAGCATCGACCCGATGCCCGATCAGCGCCTTGACTTGCGCTCGCTCACGGTCCGGGTCCTCATCCAGAAATGAGGTGAGCATGGATGCGCCACGGCGGCGAGCCGCATCTTCCAACCCGCGCAGCAGGTATGCCGAGAATCTGTTGTCGATGTCCTGCACCACCGCGCCGATCATCCCGGTGCGGGTGCCTGCGCGGCGCAGGTTGCTGGCTGCAAAGTTGTGTCGATAACTCAGTTGCTCAGCAGTGCGCAGGACTTTGATGCGGGTCGCATCTGCGACGCCAGGCTCCCCGTTGACCACTCTGGACACCGTCTTGAGCCCCACGCCAGCCAACCGCGCAACATCGAGCATCGTGGCACGCGGAGGTGGTGTGTCCGCACGCGCCATAGCGACATAGTTATCGGCGGACCCTCAATGCGCAACACGGCTCACTGCTGGCGCGAGCGGACCGCTGGGTCCGTTGACTTCAGTGGCGACGCCCGCGGCCCAGGACCCGGTTGACGATGCCGCCGATACCACCAGCACCCCGCCCGCCCCCGGATGGCGATGTGGGGCCCGGCGATGCCGTCCCACGGCGGCCACCCCGACCACCGGTCAAACTACTCACGACACGAGAAACAATGCTCACAGAAATCCTCCTGGGTTGACGTTCTTCGACCCTAGCCCTGACCAGGGCATCGCGCAGGGTGGAATCGGCATACGGCAGGATGGCCTTGTGGACCTGCCAGTGATGCCCCCGGTGAAGCCGATGTTGGCCAAGCCGGCCCGATCGATCCCGGCCGGGCACATGTACGAGCCCAAATGGGACGGCTTCCGCTCGATCATCTTCCGGGATGGCGACGAAGTGGAGATCGGCAGCCGCAACGAGAAGCCGATGACGCGGTACTTCCCAGAGGTTGTGCAAGCGGTCCTCGACAACTTCCCGGATCGGGCCGTCATCGACGGTGAGATCGTGGTGGCCAACCTGGCCGCGAACCACCTGGACTTCGAAGCCTTGCAGCAGCGCATCCACCCCGCTGACTCACGAGTACAAATGCTCGCTGAGCAGACCCCGGCCGGTTTCGTAGCCTTCGATCTGTTGGCGATCGGCGATGAGGATCTGCGCGACCAGCCGATGAGCGCCCGGCGCGAGGCGCTCGAGCACGCTTTGTCCGACGCTGAGCCACCGGTATACCTGACTCCGCTCACGCGTGATGCGGATGAGGCCGCGCAGTGGTTCGAAAAGTTCGAGGGGGCAGGGCTGGATGGCCTCATCGCCAAGGCGCCCGACCTTGTCTACACCGGCGACAAGCGGACGATGACGAAGATCAAACATGTGCGGACTGCAGACTGCGTCGTCGCCGGCTATCGGGTCCACAAGTCTGGTCCGGATGCTATTGGGTCGCTGCTCCTGGGGCTGCACGACGAGCAGGGGACGCTAGCCAGTGTGGGCGTGGTCGGGGCTCTGCCGATGGCCAAGCGCAAGGCGTTGTTCACCGAGTTGCAGCCGCTGATCGCCGACTGGGAGGACCACCCGTGGAATTGGGGGGCGCACGAGTCCGGGGAGCGGACACCACGCAAGAACGAGACATCGCGTTGGAATGCGGGCAAGGACCTGTCGTTCGTGCCACTTCGGCCCGAGCGAGTGCTGGAGGTCAAGTACGACTACATGGAAGGCGCACGCTTTCGGCATACCGCGCAGTTCGTCCAATGGCGCCCAGACCGTGACGCGTCCAGCTGTACCTATGCTCAGCTCGAGCGCCCCATCGACTTCGACCTCGCTAACGTGCTCGGGCAGGGGTGAGATGACCCGATTCAATGCCAAAGCGGCGACAACGACAGCAATTACCGGATTGAGTCTCGGCGTGCTCTCGGCGGTGAGTTCCCTCAGCATCGCCACCTACTTTGCACGGCGGATCATCACACCCGAGTTGGAGAAGCCGGACAACGTCGAAATTCTCGCGGTAGGTGCGAACGAGGCGACCCTGACGCTGCGCGCGGAGCCGCACACCGTGGCCGCGGGACGCTATGGCTTGTGGCTCGCTGCAGGCACCGGACACGTGCGCTTGGGCGATGTGCTTGAACACGACACCGGTGCCAAGCGCGCTGCCGATCACACAGTGACCCGCGAAGTGTTGGGCATCGATGCCGGCGAGTTGTCTCCTGGCCCAGCACGCTGGAACGCCTACTTCTATTGCGGCACCCCCGGCTCGGCGCTCGGCCTCGACTACGACGACGTGATGGTGCGCAGCGACATCGGTGACCTACCAGCCTGGCGCGTCCGGCCCGAAGCGGACGACGGGCGCTGGGCGATCCTGGTGCACGGTCGCAGCGCACGGCGCGAGGAGACGCTGCGCGCCATCCCGGTCCTGCACCGTCTCGGCTTCACCGCGCTCGTGCCCATGTACCGCAATGACGAAGGCGCCCCTGCCAGCATCGATGGGCGCTACAACTTGGGTCTTTCGGAGTGGCGCGACATCGAAGCTGCCATCCGGTATGCCGCGTTGCACGGTGCTCGCGACATCGCCCTGATCGGATGGTCGATGGGCGCCGGCATTGTGTTGCAGACCCTGGACCGCTCGGCGATGGCCGGGTGGGTGGACCGGGTGGTCCTCGATGGCCCGGTCATCGACTGGGGCGATGTGATCTCCTATCAAGCTGAGGTCAACAACTTGCCGCCGTTGGTGGATGGCCTGGCTAAGACCCTGCTCGCTCGACGGGTCACGCGCAGACTTGTCGGCATTGCAGAGCCGATCGACATCGGCGTCACGAACTGGGTGTCGCGCTCGGCTGAGCTGATGCACCCTGTGTTGCTCATTCACTCCACGGCCGACGACGTGGTGCCGCACGGGCCATCAGTGGCCTTGGCGGCCGCCCGGCCCGACCTGGTGCAGCTGGCGCTCTGGGAAGAAGCGCTGCACTGCCGGGAGTGGAACACGGACGCACAGCGCTGGGAGTCCTTGATCGCAGACTTCTTGACCTCCTCGATCGATTCCGCCGACCACGCGGGGACCACAGGCGTGGGCCCTGCGGCTATGCCACGATGAGGGATGGGCACAAAGAAGAAGGATAAGCAGCCGATCACCCCCTTCAGCGACGCTCTGAAAGTCGGCGAGGGTTTTGACCTCAGCGCCATCTCGCCGCGCAGCACACCCGCTTTCGAGGGCACGAAGAAGGACGGCAAGAACCTTCTCGAAAAGAACGACTCTGCGGTGGATGAGTTGCAGGAGAGGCTCTTTGCGCATGGGCGCAGCGGTGGAATCGAACGGGTGCTCTTAGTCATCCAAGGCTTGGATACTGCGGGTAAGGGCGGCATCATGCGCCATGTCGTCGGCATGGTCGACCCCCAAGGCGTGCAGATCACCGGTTTCAAGGCTCCCACCGCGCAGGAGCGCCGGCACCCGTTCCTGTGGCGCATCCGCAAGGCCCTGCCAGAGCCCGGGATGATCGGGGTGTTCGACCGCTCTCACTATGAGGACGTGCTGATCGTTCGGGTGCATGACCTGGTGCCTCCGGCTCAATGGAAGCGCCGTTACGCCACGATCAACACCTTCGAGGAGAAGCTTGCAGCCGAGGGCACCACGATCATCAAGGTGATGATGCACATCAGCAAGGCAGAGCAAAAAGAGCGTCTCGCTGAGCGGCTGGATCGGATCGACAAACATTGGAAGTACAACCCGGGCGACATCACCGAGCGCGGACATTGGGAGGACTACCAGGAGGCATACCAAGTCGCCCTCGAGAAGTGCTCCACCGACTACGCGCCCTGGTTCGTAGTCCCAGCTGATCGCAAATGGTATGCGCGCCTGGCGGTCCAGAACCTGTTGCTGGAGCACCTGCGGCCCCTGGACCTCACCTGGCCGACCGCGGATTTCAACGTGGCCACCGAGCGTGCGCGACTGGCCAAGAGCTGATGGCTGTGGCCGAAGGCGAGCGACGGTCTCGTCAATCGGCCGGCGCTGAGCGGGCAGAGGCAGCCGATGTTCTGATCAGCGGCGGCCCCATCTACACGATGAACTCGGAGCGGCCTGCTGCCGAGGCTGTCGCCATCCGAGGCGGGAGAATCCTCGCGGTGGGGTCATGGGATGAGCTCGATGGCTTGGCCGGGACCCGCACTGAGAGGGTCGACTTGGAAGGCCGCACCCTTCTACCCGGATTTATCGACCCGCACATGCACACCAAC
>JBATUU010000222.1:0-2868 GCA_049671385.1 Ornithinimicrobium sp.
CGGCAGGAAGGTCACAGCGGCGAGAAGGTAAATCGCGGCCAAGGGGTAACCAGCGTTGCGTCCGAGGAACCGGCAGCACACAGGGCTGACCGCCACCGCGGCGACCAAAACCAAGATCGTGATCAGCAGGCTCATCGCGGTATGCGACCTACCCGAAGATCAGCTACGAGGTGTTCACGCAGCATCAGCTTGAGCATGCGCCGGGACTCCAGCGGCTCCCCTGTGCCGGGGGACATCAACGCATCGTTGGGTGTGCATCGCCCTCGACAGTCTTTTATTACAGTCATCTCAAGATATCTGTTCCAGGCCTGCGGCTGGTCGTTCGCCAGACAGTCCCTCCGAGGGGCGAAAGTGACGATAGTCACTTAGTTCACCATGAGATGCGATAGGGAACCCGCGAACAGGAGGGTCGAAACTGTAAAGGTGAACCGTCGACCATGCCTCGTGGCACAAGGACTGGCGTTCAGCGGAAACAGCATCCTGCGACCGTCGCCGGCCAGCGCGGCAACCAACACGAGACCATCCCCGCCTTTCCCCAACGATAAGACGCCGAGAAGAACTAATACCCCGAGCCTGGCCGAAAGCATGACTTCTAGGACCTGGACCGGAGTCCGGCGGTGGCCGACGCGTCGATCTCAGGACCATATGGCCCACCGTGACATGGTGGGGCGACCGGCGCAACAGCCACCAAGGATGGCAGCCGAGTCGCCCGAGGGCCATCCCGAGCATCAGCGCTGTTGCGCTCATAACCGAGGACGACGCCCCACGGCAGACTAAGTAGGGTGAGCCGTAGGAAGGTGCCGATCGTCACTAGGCTGAAGCCTTGGACCGACATTTTGCCTAATGATGATGACATAGGCGGCAATTGCGATGGTGAATAGCGTTAGGCGAATGTCGGCGTGCACCCGTCTGCTCAGGGGATGCTCACCTCCCCGGCCGCGTCGGTCAGCACCTTCTTGGGTCTAACCCCGTTGCGGATGTTCCCGTTCTCGTACGTAGGTACCTGGTGCTTGTCGTGTCCAAGTGCTCAGTGAGCTCCTCCTTCAACGCTGTCTGCAGCACCGTGGCGGTGATCGACTTCAGCAACCCCTCCGGACCCGTCAGGTCCTCTCAGCGGGCCCGGGCTGCCTTGACCAGTTCCTGGACCGCGGCCTGCTCGGTCCCGCTGCGTGAGGCCGTCTTTTTCGCTTCCTTTGGGCATCGAAGTCATGCCCTCAATCTTCTCGGTCATCTCATGACCTTCGCCGCCAGCGGGGCCGGCGTGTCAGGCCAGAAGCACCGTTCCGCGGACAGTCCCTCCGGCGTCCCCCTGGCTGGGCCGAATCGGCCAGCCAGGGCCTTGCCGCTACCGCACTGTTGGGAGGCACCCACGCCTACGAGAACATCCAACCGTGGCGATCGGTGCGCGAACACATGGACGAGATCGCCTTCGACGCCGCCACCGGTGGTGCGCTCTACCTGATCGTTGCCGAGGCAAGATCACCTTCAGTCGGCGGCACCGGAAAGGCATCGACCGTGCGGTGTCCTGGTTGTGCTGGTTCTTTGGTGTCGGCGGGCCGCGTCGGACTCGGCGGCGTTTAGGAGCGCACGAGGCGGGCGATGGCTGCTGAGGCTTCTTTGATTTTTGCGTCGGCTTCGTCGCCGCCGGTGTGGATGGCTTCGGTGACACAGTGGGTGAGGTGCTCATCCAACAGGCCCAAGGCGACGGCCTCGAGTGCTTTGGTGGCCGCTGAGATCTGAGTGAGCACATCGATACAGTAGGTGTCTTCTTCGACCATGCGGCGCACGCCGCGGACCTGGCCCTCGACTCGTTGCAGCCTCTTGATCTGGGCATCTTTGGTGTCGGCATACCCCGGTGCTACGGGTCGGGTAGAAGGAACCGGCATCGCGACGTCGCTTTCGGGTGGGTTGGTGGTCATAGGTCTTGTGTCCTTAAGCGTAGTGCGTTGCCGATCACACTGACCGAGGACAGCGACATCGCGGCCGCGGCAATGATCGGCGACAGCAGCAGGCCGAACACGGGGTACAGCACGCCCGCAGCGATCGGGATGCCAGCGGTGTTGTACATGAACGCGAACACCAGGTTCTGGCGGATGTTGCGCATCGTCTTTCGGGATAGCCGTTGGGCGTGCACGATGCCAGTGAGGTCACCCCCGAGCAGCGTGACTCCCGCGCTTTCCATCGCGACATCTGTGCCTGATCCCATCGCCAACCCAACGTCCGCAGCTGCCAGGGCTGGTGCGTCATTCACACCGTCACCGGCCATCGCGACTACACGGCCCTCGGACTGCAGTTGCGTGACGATGTCGCTCTTATGATCTGGTAACACTTGGGCCTCGACCCGGTCAATCCCCAGCCTGTCCGCCACCGCCTGGGCGGTGGTCTGATTGTCCCCGGTCAACATCACCACATCGACGCCGCTCTTCTGCAGGGCTTTGATCGCGCCGGCGGTGGTGTCTTTGATCGGGTCGGCGATCGCGAACACGCCCGCCGCGACGCCGTCGACGGCGATGAAGATCGCAGTCGCACCCTCAGCTCGTAGTTCTTCAGCCGCCGAGCGCAAGGCGCTGGTGTCCACGTCTTGGGATTGCAGGAACTCACCACTGCCAATCAGGACGGTTCGGTCCTCCACGGTGCCCATGACGCCGCGCCCAGTCGGGGCGTCGAAGTCTTCGACCGAAGGTAGGTCCGCGCCACCTTCTTCTGCAGCGGTGACGATGGCACGGGCCAGGGGGTGTTCTGAGGAACGTTCCACCCCAGCGGCCCAACGCAAGATCTCATCGGCTGTGAATCCCTGGGCGGTTACGGTCTGGGTCAGGCTTGGCCGTCCTTCGGTCAGGGTTCCAGTCTTGTCGACGACGAGGGTGT
>JBATUU010000223.1:0-2870 GCA_049671385.1 Ornithinimicrobium sp.
CGGAGCACTCGCAGAGTGCGCCGATGCCTCCTTTTTGCTGGCCAGTGCGCCCTCGAACGCTGGCTCGTTGGATCGGGCCAGTTGCTCCTCATTGACCCCCGCCTGAGCCATCTCTTGATCAGCCTCGGCCGGCCCTTGAGCCAGGTTGAGCTGCTCGGCAGGGGCAGGCTTAGGTGCTGCACCCGCTCCAGGCACGCCACCGGGCGCACCCAGCGGCTCAGCCGTCGTCGGGGTGACCTCCTTCTCTACCGCCTTCGACTGATCGGGTGCGGCTTCAGTAGCGGTCTCTATGTCCTTGGACTGTTCCTCCTTGCCGCTGCCTACAAGGCCCTTCACTGCCCCTTTGACCTCGCCCGCCTTACCCGACTCCTGATACTCATCCGCCTCTTCCAAAGTCCGAGGTGACTTAGCCTCGATGGCCGTCTTCACCGCGGCGATAAACGCCTTCTTGTCGAAGTCGTTCGCCGGCTGAGCATCCATCTCATCGGCCTTGGCCGCCTTGGCTTGGCCTTCGAGATCTCCTGTAGGGGGTCGCGCTGCCCCTTGGGCTTCACCCGCCTTGGCAGCCGCCGTCGGGTGATCCGCCTTCGCTTTGGCGATATTGCCGACACCAGCGACAACCGCGGCGAACGCTGGGTCCTTCTCCGGAGGGAGTCTCTCCGGAGCCACCGGCGGCTGGCTTGCATTGTCAGCCGACAAGCTCGGTGACGCGCCGATAGGTCCGCCCGGTGCAGGCTTGGGTCCTTGTGCGCCGCCCTTGGCTCCTTTGAGAGCCGGCCCGCCACCCTTGGGCATCTTCGGACGTTTCGCCGCGGTCTTGCCCAGCGCGCTCTTGTCCGGAACCGGCTTCTTAGGTGGCGGCGCCTTCTTCGGGTCCACCGCCGCGGGCCCGAAGCCAGTTGTGGTCACGGCCAGCGCCGAGGGCGGCGGTTTAGTGCCTTCAAGGTCGACTGGGACGCCAGCAGACTGTGCCGCCTTGAGGCCATCTTCAACGGCGTCAACGTCAGGTTCGTCTCGCCGTATTTGCGTCAGCGCTGTCTCGATCGAGTCACGCGCTGATCCTTCGACCTTCGCCTTGCCCGACATCAGTGCATTGACCGCAGCGTTGCCCGCCCGCCGTTGCAGGGCGAGCATCGCAGGCGGACCACCCGGACCTACCGGTCGCTCCTCGCCAGCCCGCCTCCTGCCGGCGTTCAAACCGCGGCGCACCTCATCGATGGCAGGCTGCGGTGAATGACGTGGGCCGCCCATCTGACCACCTTGGCCTCATCCCGCCCCATGATCTCTAGTCAGACAGGCACCCCGTTGGGTATCCAGCGTTGCCCAAAAGGGCATGTGCCCCAGAGAGCGCGGCGCTCTACCCGTTAGGGCATCACGACCTGCCCCCGACCGCGTACCCATGGGCCTATGCCAGGTAGCGGGCTCAATACAGGCTGAGTAGCACAGCCCAACTGAGGAGGGTCCATGCCTACATACTTGTCGCCCGGTGTCTACGTCGAGGAACTCGAAGCCGGCGCCCGCCCACTAGAAGGGGTAGGGACGGCCGTGGCCGCGTTCGTCGGCCTGGCCGAGAATGGGCCCTTTCATGAGCCCACTCTGATCAGCAACTGGACGCAGTTCAGCGATACCTTCGGAGGCTTCGTACCCGGGTCCTACCTCGCCCAATCCGTATACGGCTACTTCATGAACCGAGGAGGCAACTGCTACGTCGTGCGTATTGGGCACGACAGTTCCAACGGTTCATCGGCGAAGGCCAAAAAGGCCGCAGCCCTGCCTCAGGCGCAGATCGGGCGTCTGTCGGTGCGTGCGGTGGATTCGGACGACACACCGGAGGACCTGTCCGTGGAGATCGCCGATGCGGGAGGCGACTCCCCCGGCGATGACATGTTTAAGGTCCTGGTCAAGCGCAACGGTGAAACGGTCGAAGAGTTCGACCGGGCCACCCTCGGACGGGGCAAGCAAAACGTCGCCACCATGATCAACGGGACCTCGACGCTCATCCGGATCGAGAATGTCGCCACCGGCTCGGAAGCGAAGCCCACCACGGGAGAGACCGCTCTGGCACCAGCGGCCCCCGTCGCCGCCACCCCTGCGCAACTGGCCACCGACGACTACGTCGGAGACGTGGCGGAGCGCACCGGCTTCGGCGGTCTGGAGACCGTCGATGCCGTCACGATGCTCTGCGTGCCCGACCTGATGAGTGCATACCAACAGGGGTCGATCGACCTGGACACCGTTCAAGCTGTGCAACTCGGCATGATCGCCCACTGCGAACTGATGGGTGACCGGATGGCCATCCTGGACTCACCCCCGGGCCTGAATGCCCAGCAGGTGCTGGAGTGGAGGGTCGACAAGGCGGGCTACGACTCCGCGTACGCCACGCTGTACTGGCCCTGGATCAAGGCACCCAACCCGGACACCGGACTCATGTCGAGCATCCCGCCGTCGGGCCATATCGCCGGCATCTGGGGTCGCAACGACGACACCCGCGGTGTCCACAAGGCACCAGCCAACGAAGTCGTGCAAGGGGCGGTCAGTCTAGAGACCCAGATCACCAAGAACGAGCACGATCTGCTCAACCCCGTCGGCATCAACTGTCTACGCGCCTTCCCCGGACGGGGCATCCGGGTCTGGGGCGCCCGCACTCTGTCTTCCGACCCCTCGTGGCGCTACACCAACGTGCGCAGGCTCTTCAACTATCTGGAGGAGTCGATCCTCAACGGCACCAACTGGGCAGTCTTCGAGCCCAACGACGAGGCACTGTGGGCGCGTCTGCGGCGCACCATCAGCGCATTCCTGGTCAACGAGTGGCGCAAAGGGGCGCTGTTCGGTGCCACGCCGGACGAAGCCTTCTTCGTCCAGTGCGACGC
>JBATUU010000224.1:0-4521 GCA_049671385.1 Ornithinimicrobium sp.
TCTGTGGACTCCGGCGCCGGTCCGAGCGCGCCGACCGCAACAAGACTGCGCACCACCTGCACAGCGCCCTGTGCCAACAGGTCACCGTCCTGTGTGCGTACAGCCGCGATGGATCCGTGCGCGGTGACAATGTGCGAACGGCCAGCCGCAGCGGTGGGTCCAGGTGCCATCAGGATGACCGCGACCAGCGCAGCGGTCAGCCGTGCACACCAACAGGACGAGAGGCGCCAGCATCTGCGAACGCTCGCCGGCTCTGGCCACCGGCTCAACCGTGGGGTTTGCATCGACACCACCCGGTCGGTGTTCGTCGAGCCAATGCTGCGGCCTCCAGGCGACCCAACGCCGACATCACTTCGACCACGCTGAGGCCAGCGCTGACCGTCAGCGCATCAACGCTGGAAGGTCTGCGGACCCGCAGGCTCTGCCACACCCGGAAAGTCTCTTGGTCGAGGTCATCACCTGGACGCACCTCACCGTGCCTCTCATCGGCGAGGTCCTGGCCGATGACACCAAACAGCTCAGCCACCTCGGCCGCGTCAGTGACCAGTGAGGCCCGGCCAGCCCGAATGTCTTCATGACATCCCGCGGACACCATCGACGTCACCGGCCCGGGCACGGCCCCAACGGGCCGATTCAGCGCAAGGGCCGCGGTGACGGTGCTGCGGGCACCGGATCGCAACCCTGCTTCTACCACGACGGTGCCGGTCGCCAGAGCCGCGATCAGCCGATTGCGCGCCAAGAATCTGCTCCGCGTCGGCGCTGAGCCCGGTGGCACTTCGCTGACGATGGCTCCCACCTCGGCGATCCGACCCAACAGGGACGCGTGCGCGGCCGGATAGGGCCGGTCGACTCCTCCGGCGAGCACTGCGACCGTCCTCCCGTTGTCGGCCAGGCAACCCCCATGCGCTGCCGCATCGATCCCGAACGCAGCGCCCGAGATGATCGAGAAGCCACGCTGGGACAGCCCGGCGGCAAGGTCAGCGGCCACGAATTCGCCATACGACGTGCTGGCGCGAGCGCCGACAATGGCCGCACTACGACTCGCCACCTGCACTGGCTGAACAGGCCCGCGAACCCACAGGCACCAGGGTGGCATCGCCAGATCGTCCACGCTGACTGGCCAGTCCGCGTCACCTGGGAAGAGCACACGCGCCCCGATCGTGGCTGTGATCTCGGCGTCGCGCTCGATGCTGAGGTCAGCGAGGCGAGCTCGAAAGCGTTCCACACTGGCCCGAACAGGACCCGAGAGACCTGCCGATGCCATGCTCAGGGCCTCGACGAATCCGTATTCGGCGATCATCGCTCGGGCTGTACGGTCATCCGGCTCAGCAATGCGTGCCCACGCCATCCGCGCTCGTTGCTCGGCCGTAGCCGGCCAGCCGACACCGTTTCCGGTGGCCTCGCTCGAGCGCTGGTTACCCTCAGGGCTGTACATCAGGCGGCCATCTGCTCGGGAGCGCGCAACGCGAGCGCGTAGGCGGTGTCGGCTTTGCTGGGCCGCTGTCGCTGAGCGAGATCGGCAACCGTCCACGCCAACCGCAAGCAACGGTCATATCCGCGCAGGGTCAACGTGCCTCGATCCATCGCCCGGTCCAAGTCGGCGGTCACCGCAGATGGCAGCCGCAGTGGGCCATCGCGCAGGTACGCGCCAGAGACCTGCGAGTTCACCCGCCAGGGGGTGCCGGACAGCCGGGCCAGTTGCAGTGCTCTGGCGCCAACAACCCGCTCAGCTACCGACGCGCTGCCTTCGCCGCTGGTGCCCGACAGGTCACCCCGCGTGACCGGCATCATCACGACACGCACATCGATCCGGTCCAGCAGCGGCCCGGAGATCTTTTGAAAGTACGCGCGTCGGGCCAGTGGGGTGCAGCTGCACCCGATCCCCTTGCCATACCCAGAGCCGCAGGGGCATGGGTTCGCCGCCATGATGAGCTGGAACTGGGCCGGCAGGCGGATGTGTTGCTCGGCGCGGGCGATGACGACCTCCCCGGATTCCAGCGGTTGCCGTAGGCCATCGAGCACGTCTCGGCGGAACTCCGGCGACTCATCGAGAAAGAGCACCCCTCGATGGGCCCGCGACACCGCACCTGGCCGTACGCGATAGCTACCACCGCCGATGACCGCAGCCATCGAGGTGCCGTGGTGTGGCGCCACGAACGGGGGCGTCGTGATGAGCGCCTGGTCTACGGGCAGCAGGCCGAGCACCGAATGGATCGTGGTCACCTCCAGTGACTCTTGGCGTTCAAGCGACGGCAACAAGCCGGGCAGTCGCTCAGCAAGCATCGTCTTGCCCGCTCCGGGTGGGCCCAGCAACAGCATGTGATGCCGACCGGCCGCGGCGATCTCCAACGCGACTCGGGCCTCGGCCTGACCAATGACATCGCACATGTCCGCCGTGGGTGTCGGAGGCTGCTCCACCACCTCCGAAGTCCGAACAGGCGGCGGCTCGCCGCGGACCAGCGCCTGATAGAACGCCGCCACGTCACCCAGGGTGGCCACCGCGTGGACGTGAATGTTGGGCACGAGCGAAGCCTCTGCAGCACTCGGCGCTGCGACGACCACATCAGGCACACCCCCAGCTGCTGCAGCCATTACCATCGGCAGCACCCCTGGAACAGCACGGATGGAGCCGTCCAGACCGAGCTCGCCGATGTGCGCGATGGGGCCGACCAGGTGAGCGGGCAAGCTGTCATCAGCTGCTAGCAACGCAACAGCTATCGCTAGATCAAAGCCGCTGCCGACCTTGGGCAAGCCCGCTGGGGACAGGTTGATCGTCCACCGACGCATCGACAGACTGACACCCGAGTTGGAGGTAGCCGCACGGATTCGGTCAGGTGCCTGCGCGCACGCTGTATCCGGCAACCCACTGATCACGAACGCAGGCAACCCTTGATGGCCGTGTGCTTCCACGGAGACCACCTGACCCGCCACACCCGACAGCGCCACAGCGATCGTTGCCGCAAAACCCATCAGCACACCCCGCGTAGATGTTCGATATGGGTGGCGCCGCGCCCTGACGCGGTGAGCGCGAGCACGTCGACCCGCACCTCACCGGCGTGAACCTGATGCTCAGCGAGCCACCTGCTGGCCAGGCGCCGCAGCCGAGCAGCCTTTGCCGGCGTGATCGCCTCAACTGGGGAGCCGAACCGAGCCGACCGTCGTGTTTTGACCTCGTAGAAGACCACGGCGTCGTGATCGCGCCCGACGATGTCGATCTCCCCGATCGAGCAACGCCAGTTGCGCGTGAGGATTTCGACTCCTCGGGCAGCCAAGTGCTCGGCTGCCAGTTGTTCGCCCTGCTGGCCCAACGCCCGTGACGAGCGCTGCGGCATGCCCTCGTGGGTCACCCTGATCACCTCCAGGTGACACGCTGACCCACCACTGATGCCTCGCAGGCTCGCTGAGGGCTTTCTGTGGATAGCGCCAGCCGCGGCCTAGAGGTGTGGACGAGCGGCGGGAGTTACAGGCCGTCTTTGGGGATCTCCAGATCGGCCTGCGACAACTCCTCAACATTGACGTCTTTGAAGGTGATCACGCGCACCTTCTTGACGAACCGAGCCGGACGGTAGACATCCCACACCCAGGCGTCGCTCATCGTCACCTCGAACCAGGTCTCGCCATCCCCCGTGCGGACCTGCACGTCGACCTGGTTGGCCAAGTAGAAGCGGCGCTCGGTCTCCACCACGTGCGTAAAGAGCCCCACCACATCGCGATACTCCCGGTAGAGGGACAACTCCATGTCCGTCTCGTATCGCTCAAGATCCTCAGCGCTCATCCTCGGCTCCCTCCTGAAGCTGGCCGGTCAAGTTCCAACTGCGGCGATGCTGCTCCGAGGTGCCCGTGGCACGCAAGGCGGCCAGGTGCTCGGGTGCGGCATACCCCTTGTTTTCGTGCCAGCGGTAGGCCGGGTATGACGCGTGCAACTGCACCATATGCGCGTCTCGCTCAACCTTGGCCAAGACGCTGGCTGCGGCCACCGACGAGCAACGCATATCAGCTTTGATCGCCACGTGCACCGGCGCAGAGTGCACCGGCGAGCAGTGGGTGGGCGAATCGCTGGTGAAGGCGAGGAGCCCCACGCGCTCGGGCCGGGTCAGCCAGTCATGGTTGCCGTCGAGCAGCACGAGGTCCGGTGCTATCCCACACGCGCTCAAAGCGCGCTCTCCAGCCAGTCGCAGTGCGACCATGATGCCCCATTGGTCGATCTCGCCAGGGCTAGCGTGGCCCACGCCGTAGCCCAAAGCCCAGGTGCAGATCCGGGGCACAAGGGCCTCCCGGACCGGGTGGGCGAGAAGTTTCGAGTCCTTTACTCCGCTCGGCGCTGATCGGCAGGTCGTGTCGATGGCCACCACCCCGACGCTCACGGGGCCGGCCAGTGCGCCGCGGCCGACCTCGTCCATGCCGATCAACACGTCATACCCGTCACGCTGCAGTTGTCTTTCCAGCCTGAGCGAGGGGCGCTGAGAGGTAGGCCTGGCCCGCCGCTTTGTTGGCGCGCTCACGCAGTGCCTCTCATTGAGC
>JBATUU010000225.1:0-4126 GCA_049671385.1 Ornithinimicrobium sp.
GCCTATACCCGGAGCAAAGGGGTAGTAAAATGTTGAGAAATTCTTGGCTGAAAGCGCTTTCTCCGTTCAGTCAAGTTAACTTTCTATGCCATCGTAGGAGGGCAGCCGGATGATTGCCTCAACTCGCAGGCAGCCCGTCGACCCACCGGTGTGCAGGAGAAGATCACCATGTTCGCATCGTTCGCCCGTTTTCTGTCCAGCCGTCGTGTGTTTGCCGACGTCGTTTCCTGGGAACCCAAGTAGCCGATCACTGGGGGTCGCTCCATGAGCGCCCCACGCGAGGGACGAGCCCGATGGGGCTCGTCCCTCGTTTTTTCGCGTACCACCATCAGTGTCGCAGTGCTGAATGTGCTGGCCCTCCTCCTGGCCGTAGTGGGCCTCTGGGATCAAGACAGCATCTCAACGGTGACCGTGCTGACGCTGTGGCTGTTGGGTGTCCTCGGGGTGAACTTGCGCGAGCGAGAGTTGGGCGATCAGTTGGGGGTCTCGTTCACCACGGTTGTGCTTGCCGCGGCCATCGTGTTGACCGGACACGGGGCTGCTGTGTTAATCGGCTATTTCAGCTTCATGGCCGACTTTCGGGACCGTCGGGTAACACCGCGGCTCTTCAACGCTGCAATGACCGGATGCATGGCCGCCGGTGGCAGTTGGATGTACGAATTCAGTAAGGGTTATCAACCCATTCCCGACGACATCACCCCCACAGAGATCCTGATGTACGTCGCGCTTCCGCTGCTGGCCGCCTACCTGGTGAGCATCGCTATCAATGCGCTCTTGGTGGCGCTGATGAAGCGGATCACGATGGGGGTTCCGGTCATCCAGAGTGTTTTGGGTGTGCTGGGCAGCTTGGGGTTGGGATACGTCATGCACGTGCTGGTCGCGCTGCTGTTCGTGGTGCTCTGGGAGCCGGTCGGCATGGGACCGTTCAGCGCCGTCCTGATTATCGTTCCACTCCTACTGACCCACTGGGCGCTGATTCGAAACGCTCGCGAACGTCGTAGTCATTCGCGGACCGTCAGCACCCTGATGGCTGCTCTGGAGGTGGCGTCCCCGTACTCGAACGGACATAGCTCTCGAGTGGCCGAGTTGGCAGATCGAATGGCGGGCAGACTGGGGATCACCGGCGAGGCCGCCGACTCACTGCATTTCGCCGCTCTGCTGCACGACCTGGGGATGGTCTCGACAGCGCCGAGGGTGCCTCGGCTCACCACACCGGATGACGTGAGCTATCTAGCCGCGATCCAGGAGCACCCCGAGGCGGGAGTGCAGATGTTGACCAATATCGATTTCTTGGCCCCTGCTATCCCCGGAATCCTGCATCACCACGAACGTTTTGACGGACTGGGATATCCAGCGGGGCTGGCCGCAGAGGATATCCCGCTCTTCGCCCGGATCATCGCTGTGGCCGATGCCTTCGATTCCCTTACGACCAGCCGCTCGTACCGATCGGCCATGAGTGCCGACGAAGCGCTGCGTCAACTGTGGGATCGAGCGGGCACCCACCTTGATCCATCGATCGTCCTCACGCTGACCCAGGCGTTGTCCGATGACCCGTGGGCCTCCACCCAGATCCCAGAGGATGTGCTGGCCACAGCAGTCGATGTGAACGACCACGACGATCCGGATGTCAGTGACGCATACGCTGCCTGGCAACCGGAGTCCGACGAGGTGCACCTATGAGACGCAAGATCAACGATCGTGTGATCAACCATTTCGTACTGGCACTGACGGTGCTCGTCGTCGTCTTGCTCTTTGTGGGTAACCCGAGCGTGCCTACGTCGAACTCACGCGAGACCTGGATTTGGTTAGCGGTGTCGTTCGTGGTCATTGTGATCGCCGATTCCCGCCCCATCACGGTGGTGAACGGACGCAAGTTGTTGCCGGTGGGGATGACGGTGAGCATCGCTATGGCGATGACCATTCGTCTGCCCGGCAATGAGGTCGTCGATGTCGGCGCCGGCTATCTGGCGCTCTTGGCCGGGCTCGGCGCCTCGATCGCGGCCGGGCGTCGATTTATGCGCTACGCAGAGGTTCCGGTGCTCACCGATTTGGCCACCCGAGTGTTGGTCACCGCTGTGGTCGCCTTTCTGGTGAATGTGCAGTGGCCCGGCGGGTGGTCCCTGCGCATCGCGTTGATCGAGTGGCCCTCGGAGCGGCAGTGGATACTAGCCATAGCCCTCGGCGCGGTCGCCACCACCGCGCTCAGCATGCAGCTGGCACTGTGGAGCTATCAGCGCGCAGCTCGCGAGCACACCTTGTTACGGCACGCCATGGCCGACGAGATGAAGGCCGCCGGCGCCACCGGGCTAGGCGTGATCAGCGCCGCAGTGTCCACGGCGCTAGCGACCAGTGCGGTCGGGCCGTTCGCGGTGGTGATGTTCGTTCTACCCCTGGTGTTGTTGATGGTCGCCGTGCGCGGCGAGTCGACGGTGCTTACCGGGCAACGCCAAACCGTGTGGGCGCTGTCGAAACTCACTGACCAAGGTGGCTTCACCGATCCTGGCCATGCCGCCAGGGTGGCCCGACTCGCCGTGCCCATCGGTCGAGCGGTCGGGCTGCCCGAGCCGTCGCTTCGGGAGTTGGAGTACGCGGCCCTGTTGCACGACCTGGGCCAGCTCTCGCTGCAACGACCGATCCCTGGTGGTGCCACGACACACATCTCAGCTCTCGATCAACGCCGACTTGCCGTCGCCGGCGCCTCCCTCCTTGCCAGGACAGCCGAACTGTCCGAGGTCTCGAGCGTTGTTGCCCACCACGCCACCCCCTATTGGCGACTTGAGCAACTCGGGGAAATACCGCTGGCAAGTCGCATCCTGCGGGTCGCCAATGCCTACGACGACCTCGTCGGCGTGTCCCTTGATGGGGCGACGCGGATGCGGGCTCTGCAACGTTTGCGCCTCGGCATGGGGCACGACTACGACCCGCGTGTGCTGCGCGCGTTGTGTCGGGTTCTGATGCGCGATGGCCAGATATCTAAGGAAGACCTGCTCTCCTTGGAACTGTGGCCCGCACGTGCAGCAGCCCGGGCCTGAGCACCTGCTCAGGCCCGGGCCGGAACGACGTCAGCCCTTCTTGGTCTCCGCGAAGATCTCAGCGATCTCATCGATCTTGGCCAATAGGTCATCGGCCACCGATACATCCCAGGAGCCCTTGGTTCCGGTCGCGCCGGCCAACTTGGTGGCCTCATTGACCAGGACGTGCAACTGTGGGTAGGCCTCGAAGTGCGGGGGCTTGAAATAGTCGGTCCATAGCACCCAGATGTGATGCTTGACCAACTCCGAACGCTGTTCCTTGATCAAGAGACCGCGAGCCTTGAGGTCGGCGTCGTCGCTGTCGTTGACTTTTTCGATGATCTTCTTGACCGACTCGGCTTCGATCCGAGCCTGCGCCGGGTCGTAGACGCCGCAGGGGAGGTCGCAGTGAGCGCTCACGTCGATGGAGCGCACGTGCTTTGATGCGAACAAGCGATTGAACATGATGATCCTTCGCGTAGGCGGTTGGTCAACCCAACGTTAGCCTGAGCTTGTGTTGCTCGCGATAGACACCTCCACCCCGCTCATTGGCGCCGCCTGTGTCGAGGCCGGCGAGCGGGTCAGTGAAGCCGTGGAACAGGACGCTCGTCGCCACGCAGAGTTGCTCACTCCCACCATTACTCGCGCACTAGCAGCCGCAGGGGTCGATCGCCGAGAGCTCGACGCCATAGCCGTGGGAGTGGGCCCGGGCCCCTTCACCGGGCTCCGGGTCGGTATCACCACCGCCTTGGTGATGGGACGCACTTTGGGGATACCGGTGACAGGTGTCTGCTCCTTGGATGCCCTTGCCTGGGGTGTACACCAGATGCTGGTGGACAACGCTGCGCAGGGCATGGAGTCGGCGTCGACGCCTGTGCATACAGGCGGACTCGATGTCGCGACGCCCGAGTTCTTAGTGGCCACGGATGCACGACGCAAAGAGATCTACTGGGCGCGATATGCCCGGGCCGATGACGCGCTGGTGCGCCTCGAAGGGCCGGCAGTGCACAAGGCGGCAGATCTGCGCGCGCCGCTGCGCGCGGTCCCCGCCTACGGCCACGGAGCCGAGCTGTATTCCGCTGACCTGCTCGGGCGAGGGGGATATGCCTACGTGC
>JBATUU010000226.1:0-9100 GCA_049671385.1 Ornithinimicrobium sp.
CGCCGTGATAGAGCATCACATCGTCCCCGACCTCAGCGGTCTCCCCGATGACCACCCCCATCCCGTGGTCGATAAAGAAGCGCTGACCGATCTCGGCACCAGGGTGAATTTCGACACCCGTGAGCGAGCGCGCCACTTGCGAGAGCAATCGGGCCGGTAATCGGGCTCGGCCGCCACGCTGCCACAGCCGGTGCGTGAGGCGGTGCGACCACAAGGCATGCAGGCCCGGTGAGGCCAGCGCCATCTCCAGGCGGCTGTCCGTCGCAGGATCGCGCTCAATGGCGGCGTCAAGATCTGCCCGTATGCCGTGCCACGCCCGCGCCAACGGGCCCGCCATCAGTCGGTCATACCCTCGAACAACACCGTGGACAGGTAGCGCTCACCGAAGTCGCAGACAATGACAACGATGGTCTTGCCAGCGTTCTCCGGTCGCTTGGCTACCTGCAGTGCACCCCACACATTGGCGCCGGTCGAGATGCCGGACAGTATGCCCTCCTGGGTGGCGAGGGCTCGCGCGGTGCTCAAAGCGTCATCGAGCGTGACGTCGATGACCTCGTCATAGATATCGGTGTCCAGGATCTCCGGCACGAAGTTCGCACCCAGTCCTTGGATCTTGTGCGGGCCAGGTTGGCCACCATTCAAGATGGGGCTGTCAGCTGGCTCGATGACGACCAGACCGATGTCCGACTTCTGCTCGCGCAAATATCCGCCAGCACCAGTGATCGTGCCGCCGGTGCCGACTCCAGCGACAAAGATGTCGACCTCACCGTCGGTGTCTTCCCAGATCTCTGGTCCGGTGGTTGCCTTGTGGATCGCAACGTTGGCCGGGTTAGCGAACTGGCGGGCACGCACCGCGCCACGCTCTTCGGCAATCTCGTCGGCCTTTGCGACCGCACCCTTCATCCCCTCGGGGCCGGGAGTCAGCACGAGTTCTGCGCCGTAGGCACGCAGTAGCGCCCGCCGCTCCAAACTCATCGTCTCAGGCATGGCGAGCACGACGTCGAAGCCGCGCGCGGCGCCGGCCATCGCAAGAGCGATACCGGTGTTGCCCGAGGTGCCCTCGACGAGGGTGCCTCCAGCCTGCAACTCCCCTGCTTCAACAGCCGCGTCGATGATCGCGTTGCCAATCCGGTCCTTCACCGAGGCCGCAGGATTTTGTGACTCCAACTTCACCAAGACCTCTGCGTCGATGCCTTCGGTGAGTCGGTTCAGCCGGACCAGGGGGGTCTTGCCGATGACCTGGGTGATGTCGTCGTGGACGCGCACGGGCGTTCTCTCTTTCGTCGGGGCAACGGTTCACAAGGTGATACATCAACCTACATCGCGTTATTCCATAGCACGTGACGCTCGTCGGGAAGCACATTGGGTCGCGCCGCTATATCGCGTCCTTGTGTGGATACGTACCATTCCCCCTATGCCCGCTCAGCAAATCGTCGCCATCGTGATCGGCCTCAGCGTGACTGGCGTTGCCGTCGCGATGCTGGTGGCCACGGTCGCCCGGTTCATCGCCTACTTCCGGCTCGGTCAAGCCGAGGTCCACCCACGCCTTGATGAACCCGGGTTGCGAGTAAAAAACCTGATCCGCGAGGTCCTCGGCCACACCAGGATGGCTCGCAAGAGGTGGGTCGCCGTTGCCCACTGGGTGGTCATGGTCTCCTTCGGGCTGCTCTTCCTGACGCTGGTCAATGCCTACGGCCAGTTGTTCAACCCCTCCTTCGATCTCTGGGGGTTGGCGCACTTCACACCGCTGGCCTGGGGCTTTGAGCTCTTTGGATGGGGCGCGATCATCGGGATTCTCACGTTGATCGTGGTGCGCCAACGCGAGCACCCGCGCTCGGCTGGTCGGCGCAGCCGGTTCTGGGGGTCGACGTTCTGGCAGGCGTATGTCGTGGAAGCAGTCATCCTGGGCGTTGGCCTGTGCATCGTGGCGCTCCGCGCGCTGGAGTATGCCTTGGGCCGGGTCGAAGGGGCGTCGTGGGCTACCGCGCTGAACTTCCCGTTGACCGCATGGATCGGCTCAGCTTTCGAGGGAGCCTCGGTCGGTGCGCTGGAGAACGCGATCATCTTCATCGCGCTGCTCAAGATCTTGATCTCGATGGCATGGATGATCACCATTGCAGCCACCCCGACGATGGGCGTCGCCTGGCACCGCTTCTTGGCGTTCTTCAACATCTATATGAAGCGCGAGGCAACGGGTCGCACTGCCTTGGGTCCTCTTGACCCGATCGCCGTGGACGGCAAGGCGGTCGACTTCGAGGCCATCGAGGACCTCGCCGAGGACGCTGCGCTGGGCGTAGGCAAGGTGGAGGACTTCACCTGGAAGGGCCTGCTCGACTTCTCCACCTGCACCGAATGCGGCCGCTGCCAGGAGCAATGCCCGGCCTGGCATACCGACAAGCCGCTCTCGCCCAAGATGCTGGTTGTTGGCCTGCGCAATCATCACCACGCGAAGGCGCCATGGTTGTTGGCCAGCGAAGAAGCACGCGAGAAGGCGCTGAAGGGAATCGAGGGACACGGCATACCGGAGACCGCTGTTGCCGCCGCGCAGCGCGATCTGGTCGGCAAGACGCAGGGCGACGCGACCATCCCGGATGACGGGGCGGTCATCGACACCGATGTGTTGTGGTCGTGCACCACCTGCGGTGCGTGCGTGGAGCAGTGTCCGGTGGACATCGAGCACGTCGACTCCATCGTGGACATGCGCCGCTATCAGACCCTGATTGAGTCGGCCTTCCCCAAAGAGCTCGGCGGGCTGTTCAAGAACCTCGAGAACAAATCGAACCCGTGGGGCATGTCGGCCCGCGCGCGTCTGGATTGGGCCAAAGACCTGGACTTCGAGGTGCCGTTGGCCGGGGGCGATGTCGAGGATCTTGCCGAGGTCGACTACCTGTTTTGGGTCGGATGCGCCGGAGCGTTCGAGGACCGCGCCAAAAAGACCACGCAGGCCGTTGCGACGTTGCTGCACATGGCCGATGTGAAATTCGCAGTGCTCGGCGACGGAGAGACCTGCAGCGGGGATCCGGCCCGACGGGCAGGCAACGAGTTCTTGTTCCAGATGTTGGCTCAGGCCAACGTCGAGGTGCTGAACGAGATGAATGCGACCAAGATCGTGGTGACCTGCGCTCACTGCTTCAACACCTTGAAGAATGAGTACCCCGAGTTGGGTGGCAACTTCGAGGTGGTCCACCACACGCAGTTGTTGAACCGGCTGGTCCGTGACAAGCGACTCACGCCCGTGGCTCGGCCCAGCGAAGCGTCCTCAGTCGGACTCGCATCCACTGCCGAAACGGTGACCTACCACGACCCGTGCTACATCGGACGGCACAACGGGGTGTATGCGCCGCCCCGCGAGCTGATCGGCTCCCTGCCGGGTGTGACGTTGACCGAGATGCCACGCAACTCCGAGAAGTCATTCTGCTGCGGCGCGGGCGGCGCGAGGATGTGGATGGACGAGAAACTCGGCACTCGGATCAACATGAACCGCACCGAGGAGGCTTTGGCCACCGGGGCCGACCGCATCGCGATCGGCTGCCCGTTCTGCCGGGTGATGCTCTCAGATGGGCTGACTCAAAAGCAGGCCGAGGACGCCCGCGACGAGGTCGAAGTGGTCGATGTGGCCCAGATGTTGTTGGCGGCAGTCAATCGCACCGAGCCTGAGGCGAACGACGAGTCAGGCGCTGCGGCGCCGGACCCCGCTCCGCAGCCGGACCCCGAGCCAGTTAGTCGCTAAGCTCGATGCCCTCGACAAATTCTTGGGCCACATCGCTGGGGTCGTCGCCATCGAGGACCACCCGGGCCACCAGGCCCGTCAACTGCCCGGTATCCAAGTTGGCCGAGACGTCGTTCAGCGCGGTGGCAACTGTCTCGTTGTTGGCCTCTTTCGTGATCAGCGGCACGATATTTTGAGCGACAAAGAGGCTCTCCGGGTCCTCGAGCACCACGAAGTCGTTCTCGACGATCGAGGGATCGGTGGAGAAAATATTCGCCGCACCTACTTGCTCGCTCTCCAGCGCCTGGGCCGTCAGACGCGACCCGGCAGCCAACGGCCGAAAGGCTGAAAACTGCAAGCCATAGACCTCTTTGAGGCCGGGCACCCCGGTATACCGCTGCTCCCACTCCGGCGGTCCACCGAGCACGAGCTCTCCGGCGACCGGCTCGAGGTCGGCGATCGTGACCAGGTTGAACTCCTGCGCCGTGTCCTTGGTGACAACGACGGCATCCTTGTCCTCGGCCGCTGATGCCTCCAGCACCATCAGGTTGTCCGGTAGCGCCGCTTGTAACTCCTCGTACACCGCCTCGGCTTCAGTGGCCTCGGCGTCTGCGTTGAAAAAGACCGTCAGCGCGCCGGTGTACTCCGGGATGACACTGATCGACCCATCGTCAAGGCCGGCAATATAGGTCTCTCGATTGCCGACATTGAGCCGCTGCTCGACCTCGACGCCAGCCTCCTCCAGTGCAGCAGAGTAGATCTCGGCCAGCAGGACGTTCTCCGGGAAGTTCGCCGAGCCAACCGTCACCGGGCCGCTCTCGTTGGCCTCCGCAGTCTGCGATGAGGTGTCTTCGGTGGCGCCTGACTCCTCCACGGGACCACTGTCTGACCCTGTGCAGGCGGACAATGTCAGGCCGAGAGCCACGGCAGCGGCCAGCGAAGTAGTGCGTTTCATGCGTCCAATGTTATGACGAGGTACGACATCAGCCGTCAGCAAACGAGCGATCAGTGCGTGGTTGCAAAGCGCTGCCGGTAGGTCGATGGGGAGATGCCGACGACCTGGGCGAAGTGGTGGCGCAACAAGGTGGCACTGGTGAGCCCAACCGAATGAGCGACCGACTCCAGCGAGGCGTCGCTGCTCTCCAACAACTGTTGTGCGGCCAAGACGCGCTGGCGGGTCAACCATTGGTGCGGGGTGGCTCCGGTCTCGGCGGCGAAGTGGCGTGCAAACGTCCGCGGCGACATGTGTTGTCGGGCCGCCATACTGGCGACGGTGTGTGGCATGTCAACATTCTCAACGAGCCAGGGGAGCAGGTCATTTAGCGTGGACTCCTCGGAGCAACATGAGATCGGTCGCTCGATGAACTGGCGTTGGCCGCCATCTCGATGTGGGGCGACGACCATGCGCCGAGCGATCCGGGCGGCAACGTCGGGGCCTAGTTCCTCACGCACGAGGGATAGGCACGCGTCGATGCCGGCCGCAGTGCCAGCACTGGTGATGATGCTGCCGTCACGGGTATAGAGCGCATCCGAATCCACCTGCAGGTCCGGGTATGACGTGGCCAATGCCTCGGCATACCGCCAGTGCGTTGAGCACCTCTTGCCAGCCAGCACTCCGGCGGCTGCCAGCGTGAACGCGCCCTTGCACACCGAGAGCACGTATGCGCCCCGGTCGGCCGCTCTACGCACCTCGGCAAGGACGGCCGGTGAAGGCGTGTCTATCGGGCCCGAGGGGAGGGCGACCAGGTCGGCGTCAACGCAGGCGTCGAGGCCGCGCGCGATGCTCAACTCGGTGCCCGCAACCATTGCTATCGGTCGGTCCGGGAACTCGGTGCACACCGTGAAGTCAAAGGGCGGCACACCGTCGTCGGTCCGGTCTATCCCGAACACCTCACACAGCACCCCGAATTCAAACGGGGCCAGCGGTTCCTGGGCGATCACGACGATGCGGCGGAGCATCTTCCGAGTATGGCAGATATTTTGCGATGGATGTCCTTCCTGCCACTTTTGGCAGCAAATTTATGAGCGCATGATTACTGCCATAGGGAGCCACGAGGCCCCTCACCTGCAACCGAAGGAGTCGAATCTCATGAGCGACATCATTTCCGCCCTGGCCCTCATCGGGCTGTCCATTGCCTCACTAGCCGCGATCGGCTGGTTCTCGATCCCGCGCCCCGAGCGCACCTCGGCCACCGAGATCAGCCCTCGCGATTGGGCCGACATCGCGGTCCACGGCACTCGCGTAGTGGCTACGTGGGGCCCGAAGTTGGACTACGACTTCACCTCCCCCACCGGCGCGACGGCCTCCCAGAGCAAGTCCCCGGCAGGCAGCACCTGCTGAACCGGCCCGTCCCGGCGCGACGACGTGCACTGCACATGCACTGCCCGATCACGACGACCTGAGCCCACCGCATACCTGCCTCGGTATGCGGGGGGCTCAGATCTGTGAGCGGTGAAAGTTCGTGAACGACCGGCTGGCGGTCGGGCCACGCTGGCCCTGGTAGTGCGACCCCTTGGCCGAGGAGCCGTAAGGGTGCTCGCTGGGGGAGGACAACTGAAAGAAGCACAGTTGGCCGATCTTCATCCCCGGATGCAACACGATCGGCAGGGTGGCGACATTGCTGAGCTCCAGGGTGACGTGGCCGGTGAAGCCCGGGTCCACGAAACCGGCGGTTGCGTGGGTCAGCAACCCGAGGCGCCCGAGAGAGGACTTGCCCTCCACGCGAGCGGCAACATCGTCGGGCAGCGTGATGGTCTCGTAGGTCGATCCCAAGACGAACTCGCCCGGATGCAGCACGAAGGTCTCATTCGGCTCCACCTCCACCAGCCGCGTCAGGTCCGGCTGATCCAGCGAGGGGTCAATCACCGCATACTTGTGGTTGTCGAAAAGCCGGAAGTAGCGGTCGAGCCGAAAGTCGACGCTCGATGGCTGGACCATCTGCGGGTCCCAGGGCTCCAGGGCCACTCGGCCAGCGTCGATCTGAGCATGGATGTCGCGGTCCGAGAGCAGCACTTGGACAGCCTAGCGGCCTGTCGCGCCCCCGGGGTCTGGTCGCGTTTGGCAGCGACATCACGGCTTCGGTTAGACTTCCTCGGCACTGCCCGCGGGCGTAGTTCAATGGTAGAACATCAGCTTCCCAAGCTGAATACGCGAGTTCGATTCTCGTCGCCCGCTCCACACCCAGCGATCACCCGCTCGGAGGCACGATGGCTCCGCAACGCCGCCCCACGGCTGACGTCTCCATAGACACCGCCTTAGTCACGGCCTTGGTCGCGCAACAGCACCCCGATCTCGCGGCGCTGCAGGTCACCCACGCTGCTGGAGGTTGGGACAACGAGGTCTTCCGGCTCGGGCGCGAGTATGCCGTGCGCATCCCGCGACGGCGGATGGCTGCGGCGCTGATCGAGCACGAACTGACCTGGCTACCTCAGCTGGCGCGACGTCTACCGCTCCCTATCCCTGCACCCATCCGGCGGGGCGCACCCGGATGTGGCTATCCGTGGGCATGGAGCATCACCCGCTGGCTACCCGGACAGACTCTTGCTTCGCAACCGGTCGACGACGTGAAGGCGCTCGCGAGGGATCTCGGCGGTTTCGTGGCCGCGATGGGTGTTCCTGCTGCCCCGAAGGCTCCGCGCAACCCGTTCCGCGGGGTGCCCCTTCGCCAGCGCAACGCACGGGTCACCTCGGGCATCAACTCGCTCACCGACCCTGAGCAGCATGGTCGCGCCAGGTCGGTCTGGGCGGCAGCGCTGTCTGCGCCGGAGTATGTGGAGTCGCCTGTATGGCTGCACGGCGACCTGCACCCAGCCAACCTGATCACCCTCGAAGGCCAGTTGAGCGCCGTGATCGACTTCGGCGACCTGACCTGCGGTGACCCGGCGACTGACCTATCGGTGGCCTGGATGCTCTTCGACGCCGCCGATCGTGCCCGCTTCAGGGAGGCGGCCGGTGGCTGTGACGACACTACGTGGCGGCGCGCTCAGGGCAACGCGTTGGCGCACGCCTTGGCCTGCCTGTCAGCCTCGGACGACGACCCCGTGATCGGAGCGATCGGCCGCCGCACTCTCACCATCGTGCTCACCGGTTAGGGCTGATCGGCGTCATCCGATGGCGTATCGCGCATTGCGACATACTCTCGCCAATTGCCATCCGCACGCGGCAACGGTGGTTGCAGAGTTGACCGGCGCGGTGATCGACGATCGCGTGCCATCTGCAGCAAGGGGACGTCGGGGCGAAACCAGTGGACCGCCTTGAGGATCTCCAGGTTGTCCCAGCCCCCGAACCGCTGGCCGTCCGTGAAGACAACAGTGGCCCCCGGCCCATGCGAACTGTCAAAGCCGCCGCGCTCGGACCACGCGTACTCACAGCGCTGGATATCAGCGGTGGGCCGCACGACAGTCGACCAATGACAGTTGCGCATGGTGACTGTGTCATCGTCGATCTCAAACATGTGATCCACGCCCGGTCGAAAGAACCACAGCGACAGCAGACACAGGGCACAGACTGCTACGAAGAGTGATCCTGCCACCACGCCGCCATCATCGGTCGCGAAGTAGAAGTAGCCCTGGGCAAGTGTCCACGCCAAGAGCACAGCCCACCATCGCCGGGACAGCGACCAGCGCACCACATGCACACGGTCGGACTCGACGGTGATTCGCATGCGTCGACGGCCAGGGGACTGCATCTCGCTGCGGATCGCGCCTCGAGAGAGGTTCCATTCCCTGCGAGTTGATGGAGCTACACCCATAAAGGAAGCCCGTTCACCCCCTGGGTCAGCAGCCAGGGCCTTCCAGCGCTCGAAGTCGAAGAGGTTCCTCCCGTCATACTCCGATTCGCCCATAGCCGAGGGTACGACGCACGCGAGCCGGCAAGATGGAACGGGGGTCGTGCAGGATCGTGATCGCCTTGGCGAGCTGAGCGTCGGTCTCCTCAGTGCGCTGGAACGACTTCAGCTCGATCGGCAACGAAAACCATTGACGAGCCACTGCTCGCGGGTTGGCGAACTCCCGCAGACCATCGGCGCCGTGAACCCGACCGAACCCGGAGTCCCCCACACCACCAAACGGCATCGACGCCAGTTCCGCGGTGCCGAAGACGGTGTTGATCGACACCATGCCCACGCGCAAACCGGCAGCGATCCGTTCAGCCTGCTGACCGGCATACACCACCGCCGCCAACCCGTATGAGGTGTCGTTGGCTAACGCCACCGCCTCGTCCATGTCGGCCACCGGGTGGACCGTCACGGTCGGTCCGAAGGTTTCTTCTTGATTGGCGGATGCGTTGTGCGGCACACCGGTCATGATCGTCGGCTGGATCACGTCAGCCTCGCTGGCACTGCCGCCGATCAGCACAGTCGCCCCGTGGCTGACCGCGTCG
This sequence comes from Ornithinimicrobium sp., assembly GCA_049671385.1. Taxonomy (GTDB): domain Bacteria; phylum Actinomycetota; class Actinomycetes; order Actinomycetales; family Dermatophilaceae; genus Ornithinicoccus. The sequence goes on from JBATUU010000226.1 coordinate 9,090, forward strand.
TCTACGTGGCG
>JBATUU010000227.1:0-7086 GCA_049671385.1 Ornithinimicrobium sp.
GCCCAAGACGACCAGTGGGGCCGTGACCAGAGCAGCGGCCGACATTGCCTCGCTCCTGAAGGTGTCCTACTTGGTGACGTTCACCCAGAGCGGCGACTCGGCCCGGCGGATGTCCCGGATGCGTCCCTCGATCCCGATGCTCGCCTTCACCCCTGAGCCCACAACACGGTCGCAGCTGGCGCTGACGTGGGGCATCGAGACCTTCCTCACCGACTTCGTGCAGCACACCGACGAGATGGTCATGCAGGTCGATGAGGCGCTACTGCGTGAGAAGCGCTGCAGCGAGGGCGACTTGATCGTGATTGTCGCGGGTTCTCCGCCCGGCACGCCGGGCTCCATCAACGCGCTGCGTATCCACAAGGTGGGGGACGCGGTGTACGGACGCGTCGATGCATACGCCAAACTACGTGAGGAAGCCCCCCGTTAGGTATGATCATCGCGCCCTTCGCCGGGGTGGTGGAATGGCAGACACGGAGCACTCAAAATGCTTTGCTCGAAAGGGCGTGCGGGTTCGAATCCCGCTCCCGGCACTCAGATCCGCACATGAGCAGACGCTGCGACGTCCCATGTGCTGCGTCCAAGGCATCGTCGCCTTGTCCATCTGCTGCGCGCCTACCGCAGCACGAGATGTGTCACTGAACGACCTAGACAAGGGAAGCCATGAGCACCGACTTCGATCCGCACCTGATGCCTGAAGGCCACGCTCCTGCGGCGGTCGAGCAGCACCACCGTGTGGTGGTCGCCGAGGACGAGGCCTTGATCCGAATGGACCTCACCGAGATGTTGATGGAAGCGGGCCACGAGGTGGTTGGCCAGGCGGTCGACGGCGCCCAGGCGGTGAACCTGGCGCGGGAGATGGACCCCGACATCGTGGTGATGGATATCAAGATGCCGGTGATGGATGGACTGACCGCGGCCGAGATCATCGGTCGGGAGGGCATCGCTGCAGTGGTGATGTTGACGGCATTCAGCGACCAGCAGTTGGTCGAGCGGGCCCGCGACGCCGGTGTCATGTCCTACGTCGTCAAGCCGTTCTCTGCTCATGACGTCCTGCCGGCACTGGAGATGGCTGCCGCACGGTGGTCAGAGCGCACGGCATTGGAGGCAGAGGTGAGCGATCTGTCGAACCGGCTGGAGACCCGCAAGTTGCTGGATCGCGCCAAAGGTCTGTTGATGGACAAGCTCAAACTCACTGAGCCTGAGGCCTTTCGCTGGATTCAGAAGGCAGCCATGGATCGCCGTCTGTCGATGCGCGAGGTTGCCGAAGCGGTGGTCTCCGGGATGGGCTCGCCGTAGCAGTCCGTTCCTTATCTCAAGGTCGCGACAAGGGTTACCAGGATCGGCGCGACCGCCAGGGCCGGCAGCAGATTGGCAACCGGAACATCGCGCACTCGCAGCAGCCGCAGTGACAGACCCACCAACAGCAAGCCTCCGACGGCAGTCAACGCGTCCACCTGCGCCTGCGAGACCACGGCGCCCAACGTGACTCCGAGCACGGTCAACAACCCCTGAACGACTGCCACCGACGCAGCGGAGAAAAGCACCCCGACACCGAACGATGCGGCGAATGCCATCGAGGCAAACATATCCAGACCGGACTTCAGCACGAGTTGGTCGACTCCTAGGCCCAAACCGTCCGACAGGGACCCCAGGATCGCCAGCGGACCGACGCAGAACAGCAGCGACGTGGTGAGCCATCCCTCGATGAAGCGCTCTCTCGGCGAGATACCCGCCGATTCAGTGTCCCGGAGTGCCTGCGCATCCACCGGGCCTGGGGCGCGAGCGGAAGCAAACCGTTGCACGACGCCGGCTAGCGCGGCCAGACGCTCCTCGATCCGGGCTAGCGCGCCGAGGATGCCGCCGATCAGCAGCGAGCCCAAGACCACCAGGACGGGTACCCCTTCACCGACGGCGTCGACAAGGGCCGGGGAGGTCACTTCGTATGCCGCCAAGGCCGCGACGAGCAGCGTCACCAACCCCAGGGCGTCGGTGACGACATCCTTGACCTGCTCGGGCAGTCGATGTCCGAGGATCATCCCCACGCTCGCCCCGATGACGATCGCCGCCACATTGATGACGGTCCCCAGACCGGGAAATGCGGCGTCCACGCCGCCGAGCGTATGCGCTCAGCCAGCCCCGGCGGTCATCCGGTTGCCGAGTCGCTCCCGGGGGGTGTCTTGCGCAACGCGCAGGTAAGGCGCGCTGTGCATACCCGCTCTTCGGCGGCGTTGCTGATCACGATCTCGTAGCAAGCAATCGCTGCGCCCAGCCGCAGTGGTCTCGCGACCCCGGTGACCACCTCTGGTGGCCGAACGGCCCGATGGTGGGTCGCGTTGATGTCAACTCCTACTGCAGCCCGTCCCGGGCCGGCGTGCATCATCGCGGCGATGCTGCCGAGCGTTTCGGCGAGCACCACGCTCGCGCCGCCGTGCAGCAACCCGTAGGGCTGCGTGTTGCCTTCAACGGGCATCGTGCCGATCACCGAGTCCTCGCCGGTGTGGGTGATCTCGATACCCATCCGCTCGATCAGGGTGCCGCGAGCCATCGCCTCCAGTTCGGCGCTCGGAGGTGTCTGTACGGGATGCTGCGCTGGGGCACTGTCGGTCATGCGTCATAGAGTGCCAGGTGTGACTGCACATAGTTCTCACAGGCTGCTGCTCTTGGACGGACACTCACTGGCCTACCGCGCGTTCTTCGCGTTGCCGGCTGAGAACTTCTCCACGTCGACGGGGCAGACCACCAACGCCGTGTACGGCTTCGTATCGATGCTGATCAATGTGCTGCGCGACGAGGCGCCAAGCCACATCGCTGTTGCCTTCGACAAGTCTCGGGCCACCTTCCGCTCGGAGGAATATTCGGAATACAAGGCCGGTCGAGCCAAGACCCCGGATGAGTTCTCCGGGCAGCTGCCCCTGATCCGCGAGGTGTTGGATGCGTTGCGGGTCCGACATCTAGACCTCGATGGCTTCGAGGCCGACGACATCATCGCCACTTTGACCGCGCGGGCCAAGGACGAGGGCATGGAGGTACTGATCTGCTCCGGGGACCGGGATGCCATCCAACTGATCGACAAGCGTTGCACTCTGCTCTATCCGCGCAAGGGCGTCTCGGATTTGGTCCGGATGACCCCGGAGGCAGTGCAGGAGAAATATGGCGTGCCACCGCAGCGATACAGCGACCTGGCCGCCATGGTCGGCGAGAGCTCGGACAACCTGCCAGGAGTGCCGGGAGTTGGGCCGAAGACGGCAGCGAAGTGGCTAGGACTGTATGGCGATTTGGCGGGGGTTGTCGCCGAAGTGGACCAGTTGCCCGGCAAGGCTGGTGCCGCGATGCGTGATCATCTGCCCAACGTGCTGCGTAACCGAAAGCTCAATGCACTGGTCGATGACCTCGATCTGGAACTGAGCGTCGAGGACGCGGTGCGGCACACGTGGGACCGCGATGAGGTGCACCGAGTCTTTGACGGCTTGGAGTTCCGAGTGTTGCGGGACCGGCTGTTTGAAACGCTCGATGCTGTCGATGACGAGTCGGAGGCCGAGGCGGGGATCGACGTCGGCGGCGAGGTGCTAGCGAGCGCGCAGGTGCCAGGCTGGCTACTTGAGCATGCGGCAGCCGGGGTGCGCGTCGGGGTCAGCGTGGATGGCGCCGGACCACCAGGGGCTGCGGATGCTCGGTCGGTCGCGCTTGCTACGGGGGAGTCGGCGGCCTCCATCGACCTGACCGACGTGGAGCCGGATGCTGAGGCAGCACTGGCGGCTTGGTTCGCCGATCCCGAGTGCCCCAAAGTTGCTCACGATGCCAAAGCGGTGATGCATGCGCTGACGGCCCGAGCGATACCTATGCGTGGGGTTGTCCAAGACACGGCGCTCGCCGCCTACCTGGTGCGCCCAGATCAGCGCTCCTATGACCTGGCCGACCTCTCGCTTCGCTATCTACACCGAGAGCTGCGCGCCGATGACGCCGCGGAACCGGACCAATTGTCGTTTGACCTCAGCGACGGAGAAGAGGCCAGCGCACAAGCTGCTGAGGCGCTGATGCTGACGGCGCGCGCCGTGCACGATCTATCGCTGGCCCTCGATACCGAATTGGACGATGTGCAAGGTCAAGACTTGCTGCGTGGGATCGAGGTGCCGTTGATCGACGCGTTGGCGCGCATGGAGAGGACCGGCATTGCAATCGACGAGGCCGGGCTCCAGCGCCTCGACGATGAGTTCGCAGACGCGATGTCGCTCGCGCAGCGCGACGCCTGGGCGGCGATAGACGACGACAGCGTCAACCTCGGCTCGCCCAAGCAGTTGCAGGCGGTCTTGTTTGATCGGTTGGAGTTGCCGAAGACTCGCCGCACCAAAACCGGATACACCACCGACGCCGAGGCGTTGGCCGGCCTCTACGCCAAGACCGACCATCCATTCCTCGAGGCCTTACTGAGACACCGGGACACCACCCGGTTGCGGGTGACCGCGACCGGGTTGCTGCGCTCGATCGGCGATGACGGGCGCATCCACACGACATACCAGCAAACCATCGCGGCCACCGGGCGGCTGAGCTCGACGGACCCGAACCTGCAGAACATCCCCATCCGCACCGAGGAGGGGCGCCGGATTCGCACCATCTTCGTGGTGGGGGATGGTTACGAGACGCTGCTGTCAGCGGACTATTCACAGATCGAGATGCGGATCATGGCGCATCTGTCCGAAGACGCCGGCCTGATCGAGGCATTTCGCAGTGGTGAAGACCTGCACCGGTTCGTGGGGTCGCGCGTCTTCGATGTCCAGCCGGCTGATGTCACGCCAGCCATGCGCTCCAAGGTCAAGGCGATGAGCTATGGCTTGGCGTATGGATTGTCGGCATTCGGTTTGTCCAAGCAGTTGGGCGTCGCCACCGATGAGGCGAAGGGTTTGATGGAAGAGTACTTCGAGCGCTTCGGCGGGGTCCGGGACTATCTGCGGGATGTGGTGGATCTAGCCAGGGGGACAGGCTTCACCGAGACGATCTATGGTCGTCGGCGGTATTTGCCGGACCTCAACTCCGATAATCGCCAGCGACGCGAGATTGCCGAGCGGATGGCATTGAACGCGCCTATTCAAGGTTCGGCGGCGGACATCATCAAAGTCGCGATGCTCAACGTTCAGAAGGCCCTGGACACTTCCGGCGCGCAGTCGCGGATGCTGCTTCAGGTGCACGACGAATTGGTGCTGGAGGTCGCTGCCGGCGAACGCAACGATGTGGAGGCCCTCGTGCGTGAGCAGATGGCTGCTGCAGCCGAGTTGGCGGTGCCGCTGGATGTGAGTATTGGCGCAGGCGACACCTGGCATGCGGCGACCCATTGAGCATGAGGGTGAGATTGACCGACCACATGGCTGTGCGTACGCTGGACTCTCGCGCCAGGCGAGTCCATCGCTGATCCGCGTACGTCCGTTTGAAATTAGCCTGTCGAACAGATTCGGCAGGTGGCGGCACGCAGCCCCTCAGTTGTAGCCGTCCACACCATGTCCACCATCGGAGCCCCTACTACATGACTGCAACTATGGCCGAGAAGGCCCCCTCTCAGATCGCTGTCAACGACATCGGATCTGAGGAAGAACTCCTTGCTGCAATCGACGCCACCATCAAGAACTTCAACGATGGAGACATCGTCGAAGGCGTCATCGTCAAGGTTGACCGCGACGAAGTTCTGCTTGACATCGGCTACAAAACCGAGGGCGTGATCCCCTCCCGTGAGTTGGCTATCAAGCACGATATCGACCCTTCCGAAGTTGTTTCGGTGGGCGACGCCGTCGAAGCCCTCGTCCTGCAAAAGGAAGACAAAGAGGGTCGTCTCATCTTGTCCAAGAAGCGCGCACAGTATGAGCGTGCCTGGGGCTCGATCGAGAAAGTGAAGGAAGAAGACGGTGTCGTCACCGGCACTGTCATCGAGGTCGTCAAAGGTGGCCTCATCATGGACATCGGCTTGCGCGGCTTCTTGCCCGCGTCGCTGGTCGAGATGCGCCGGGTCCGTGACCTGCAGCCCTACGTCGGCAAGGCCATCGAGGCCAAGATCATCGAGCTGGACAAGAACCGCAACAACGTGGTCCTGTCCCGGCGCGCGTGGTTGGAGCAGACGCAGTCCGAGGTCCGCACCACCTTCCTCAAGGAGCTGCAGAAGGGGCAGGTGCGCTCCGGCGTCGTCTCCAGCATCGTCAACTTTGGTTCCTTCGTGGACCTGGGTGGCGGTGTCGACGGCCTGGTGCACGTCAGTGAGCTGTCCTGGAAGCACATCGACCACCCGGGCGAGGTTGTCGAGGTCGGCGACGAGGTCACCGTGGAGGTGCTCGATGTCGACATGGACCGCGAGCGCGTCTCCCTGTCGCTGAAGGCAACGCAGGAGGATCCCTGGCAGCACTTCGCGCGCACCCACGCGATCGGTCAGATCGTCCCGGGTAAGGTCACCAAGCTGGTGCCGTTCGGGGCGTTCGTACGCGTCGAGGATGGCATCGAGGGTTTGGTGCACATCTCGGAGTTGGCAGAGCGCCACGTCGAGTTGCCGGAGCAGGTCGTGGGTGTGGGCGCTGACATCTTTGTCAAGGTGATCGACATCGACCTCGAGCGTCGCCGCATTTCACTGTCGTTGAAGCAGGCCAACGAGGCAGTCACCGCCGACTTCGACCCCACGCTGTATGGCATGGCGGCGGAGTACGACGATGAAGGCAACTACAAGTACCCGGAAGGGTTCGACTCCGAGAACCAGGAATGGTTGGAGGGCTTCGAGCCCCAGCGCGAGAAGTGGGAGCAGGAGTACGCCGATGCCCACGCGCGATTCGAGGCACACCAGGCAGCCGTGGAGGCGGCGGCGCAGGCCGCCGAAGAGGCTGGCGAGAACGTGGACGACGAGGCGGGCTCAGGATCGAGCGCGACGTCATACTCCTCCGACTCCGCCCCGGCTAGCTCCCCAAGCCGGCCCGAGCCCACGCCGAGTGCACCCGAGGACGACGACACGGGCACCTTGGCCTCTGATGAGGCTCTGGCCGCCTTGCGCGAGAAGTTGACCGGCGGCTGAGGCACGTCGTCGCATCAAGCGGCCCCCGACCCATCCCGGGTCGGGGGCCG
>JBATUU010000228.1:0-4934 GCA_049671385.1 Ornithinimicrobium sp.
CCGTATGACTCATGACGGCCCAGCGGTTCTACGAACACCATCATGCACCGCCCACACCATGCAAGGAGGAACGATGAGCGCCATCCGCACACCCTCGACCCACCAAGGATTCGCTTTGGCTCTCATCTCGGCGGCCGCCTTCGGCACCGCCGGATCGTTCGGCAAGTCGCTTCTCGATGTCGGCTGGACCCCGGTCGCGGCGGTCGCGGTCCGCGTGGGGATCGGCGCGCTCGTCTTGGCGCTGCCAGCGCTCTACATCATGCGCGGCCGGTGGAACACCTTGCGCCGGGGCTGGCCAGCCGTCCTGCTGTTCGGTGTCTTTGGGGTCGGTGTCGCTCAGGTCGCCTTCTACCAAGCGGTGCAGCACATCCCTGTCGCCATCGCGCTGATGCTCGAGTACCTCGGCATCTTGCTGGTCGTGCTCTACCTGTGGCTGCGCCACGGACAGCGGCCACGCACCTTGACGGTCCTCGGGGTAGCCCTCGCCGTCGCCGGTTTGGCCTTGGTGCTGGACGTGTTCGGTGCTGGCTCGATCGACATCGTCGGCGTGCTCTGGGGCTTGTTCGCGGCCACCGGCTTGGCGTCGTACTTCATCGTCTCAGCCGACGACAGCCACGATGTGCCGCCGCTGGTCATCGCCACCGGCGGGTTGGCCTTCGGCACGGTCGCGCTCGTCGCGGCCGGGACCTTCGGACTCGCCGAGTGGCAGATGAACACCGAGGATGTCGTGTTGGCTGGAAGTGCCCATCCCGTCTGGGTCAGCTTGGTCGGTATGGGCGTGGCCGCAGCGGCGATTGCCTACGGGCTCGGCGTGATCGCGACTCGAGCGATCGGCTCAAAGATGGCCTCCTTCTTCGGTTTGACCGAGGTGCTCTTTGCGGTGTTCTTCGCCTGGATGCTCCTGGGCGAGCTGCCCGGTCTGATCCAGTTGCTCGGCGGAGCGGTCATCCTCACCGGAGTCGTCGCGGTGAAACTGGATGAGGAAGCCCCTGCGCACACCCCGGTGCGGACGGGCGACGCCGATGGCGGGATCCCGGAGGCACCGATGGTGAGCGCAGTCACACCCAGCGCCGATCTGGAATACGGCGGACCCGAGAGCGAGTTATCCCCTCAGTGACTGTTCGCGAACCGATGACCAATCCGCAGGTGGGCTCGGTCCCCGATCCACACACCCCGGCGCCCCCGTCAACACCGACACCACAAGGCGCTGAGCCGTCGTGGCTGTCTCGACTGCTCCTCTTTGGCGCGCTGGTGGCGATCGGGCCGTTGACGATCGACATGTACTTGGCGGCCTTTCCCACGGTGGTGACCGACCTCGGCACCACGGAGTCAGTCGTGCAGCTCACGCTGACCTCGACGTTGGTCGGACTGGCGATGGGCCAACTCACCATCGGCGCCATCGCCGATAGCGTCGGGCGCCGCAAACCTCTGCTCGCCGCACTGAGCGTGTACGTAGTGGTGTCTGTCGTCATCGCGCTGACCAGCAGCATCGAGGCCCTTCTGGCCTTGCGCTTTGTGCAGGGCTTCACGGCCGCATCCGGCATGGTGCTGACGCAGGCCATGGTTCGCGACCTGTACAGCGGCTCGCAGATGGCGACGTTCATCTCACGGCTGTTCATGATCGTGGGCGTCGCGCCCATCTTGGCGCCGACCCTCGGCGCGCAGTTCCTGCACTTTTGGCAGTGGCGCAGCATCTTCTGGGGTCTGGCCGCATTCGGCCTGGTCCTGGTCGTCCTTTCGGTCTTCAAGGTGCGCGAGACCCTGCCGGTGGAGCGCCGCTCAGCCGCTGGTCCCCGGCCGGCGATCGCTTCATACGGTGTGCTGCTGCGGGACCGCCGATACGTTGGATTGGTGCTGACCGCGTGCACCGCGATGGGATCGTTGTTCGCCTACATCTCGAGCGCGACGTTCATCTTCCAGGAGCTCTACGGGATGAGCGTGCAGCAGTATGCCTTCGTTTTTGCTGCCGGTGCCGGCTCGTTGACCGTGGCCAGTCAGATCAACGGCTCACTGGTCAAGCGGATACATCCGGCGCAGATCATGATGGTGGCCCTACCGACCCTGGTGATCATTGCGAGTTCACTGCTGGCCGTCTCGCTGCTCGACCTGGGCGTATGGCCGATTGTTCTCGGTGTGACGCTGGTGATGGGCAGCGTGGGCTTCATCATGCCGAACGCTCCGGTCATTGCGTTGAACGATCACGCGATGCGTGCTGGCTCTGCGGCAGCAGTTCTAGGTGCAAGCAACTTCGTGTTCGGCGCGCTGGTTTCGCCGATCTCCGGGGCCTTCAACGCGGCGAGCGCAGTGCCGATGGCCGCCATCATGGTGTGCTGCAGCATCGCGTCGCTGACGTTCTTCTACACGTTGGCGCGCCCCCGGGAGATCATCGACACCATGGCCTGGGGTCAGGACTAGACGTCGTCTTTGGGCATGATGACCCACAGCACGATGTAGGCCACGAACTGCGGGCCCGGTAGGAGGCACGAGAGCACAGCGAGCACGCGCACGAGCGTGGCGCTGATGCCCCACCGGCGAGCCAAACCGGCGCAGACGCCAGCGATGATCTTGTTGTGCCGAGGCCGCGAGAGTGTCTTTTCCATGACTCAACGGTAAAGGCAATGTCCGTGGCTTGCTATGCGGGTTTACCCTGAATCTGCTCGGTTCCAGCCCTGATCTCGCAACAGCCACAGGTGCCGATCATTTGCGGTGAGCGGGGTAGGCCCGGGCCCTGACGGCCACCGGGACCTGGCCCGTTCATGCGCCGAGTCGAGAGTCAGCCAAGGCGTCTACGCGTGGGGTACTCCACCGTGCGTGCTCGTTCCGGGGCATCCCTAGGCGTGCTTGAGAGCCGCGTCCCGAGGGCGCTGGCCCAGGGGCTGGCGCTCGCGCCATGGGCAAACACGCTCAGCAGCACCGTCCAGATAGCCACCGTGAAGACCAACTCGGCGCCGGCACCGTCGATCTCTTCCACGACCAGCAGCGCAAACAAGATGGAGGCCAACCCGCGCGGGCCGAACCACCCGATGAAGAGTCTCGTCTGCAGCAGTGTGCCCGAGCCGAGCATCGCCACCATGACCGGCAGGATCCGCACCACAGTCAGCGAAAGCACGGCAAAGATCACAACCCGCCCGTCGAGACCGTGGACCGCCTGGGGCACCAACACCGCGCCAAACAGAATGAAAGTGATCGCCGTTAACAGATCGCCCTCATCTTGGGTGAAGTCTTGGACATCGTGGCAATGTGGAACGGCGACAACGCCGAAAACGATGCCCGCTGTGAACGCTGCGACGAACCCATTGCCGCCGATCATTGAGGCACTTGCGTAGGCACTGGCAGCGATCGCGAGCGTGGCGAGTTGGCGATAGACACCCTCCACCTTCCGGGCAGAGGCGAACACGTCCAGCAGCCGGCCGCCGAAGTACCCCGCCGCAGCCCCGCACAGCAGCCCAAAGCCGATCTGAGCAGCGACAAAGCCGCTCCAGTTCTGCGATTGCTCACCAGACTCCATCGCAGACAACGCGATCGCCACCGTGATGACCGGCACCATCAACCCATCGTTCAGCCCGCTCTCGACATTCAAGCTTTGCCGTACCCGCATCGGTAGGCGCTCATTGCTGACCACTGCCTGTCCAAGTGCCGCATCCGTCGGGGTGAGCACAGCGGCCAACAATAAAGCCTCAGCCCAACCCAGGGTAGGGAAGACCAGGGCGGCAACAGCGGTCCCAGCGAGCAGCGTCAGCGGCAATCCAACGCCCAGCAGCCGTGCCGTTATCGCCGCATCCTTGCGCAGTGAGCGCACCCTGATTCGGATGGCGTCGGTGAACAGCACCAGGACGAGCGTCGCCTCGATCAAGACGGTCAGGGCTTCGCCCTCGATGCTCAGGTCAAACCACCCCAGCCCGAGCCCACCCACCACGATGCCAACCGTGGTGTAGACCATCGGCCCCGTGATCGGCGACGCCGCGAGCCGTTGAGAGACGAGGGCGAAGCCGAAGATGGCCACAGAGACGATCAAAATCTCGGTCACGAGTTCAACCTACTCAGGCACGCTGAGCCCTCAACCAGCCCAGGTGTCCGGTCCGTCGCTGCCCGCCGGATAGCTCTCCAACGCCACCGCGTCGTCACGCCAGGCCTGGAGCACCGGGGTCATAATCCGCCAGCATTGTTCAGCGACGTCGCCTCGGATGGACAACAACGGGTCACCCTCGATAATCCCTGCCAAGACTTCGCCGTAGGGCAGCATGCGCGGCTTACCCAACTCCGCGGTCAGCGCCTTCTGTTCAAGGTCGAACGGGTCACACTCCGCGTTCATCGACAACACCATCGACACCGCACCGGGCTTGAGGTCGAGCACCAGCTGGTCTGGCTCGGGGGTGTCGCGCAAGCCCGTGGGCACGTGTGCCGGGGCCTTGAAGGTGACCGTGACCCGCTTCGCCAAGTCGCCGAGCGCTTTCCCGCTGCGCAGCCGGAAGGGCACACCCGCCCAACGAGCGTTGTTGATCGCCAATGTCACCTCTGCCAGGGTCTCCGTGGACCGATCGGGGTCCACCCCATCCTCGGAGGCGTAGTCCGGGACCTCTCGCCCATCGACCGACCCCGCGGCATACCGAGCCCGCCGTGAGGAGGTCACCGGGTCCTCGTCCTTCAGAGCGGTTGCCCGCAGTACCTGAGCCTTAAGCGCCTGCACCTCTTCGCTGGTCAACGCCGACGGTGCCTCCATCGCAAAGATCGCCAGGATCTGCAGCAAATGCGACTGCACCATGTCCACGAGCGCCCCGGCATGGTCGTAGTACCCGGCCCGCCCCTCGAGTGCCAACGTCTCGTCGTAGGTGATGTCAACGCGCTCGATGTGCTCAGCGGACCACACGGGTTGCAGCAGCCGATTGGCGAATCGGATGCCGATCAGGTTGAGCACCGTGTTCACGCCCAGGAAG
>JBATUU010000229.1:0-5183 GCA_049671385.1 Ornithinimicrobium sp.
GGAGACGAACATTGGCAGCACCAGGTCGCCCGGTCGCACCGACGTCTCACGCACCAGCGCGCGCATCGAATCATTGATGCGCAACCGCCGGGGGCGGCTCTGCGGATGCGTAGGGGTCACGGGCGACCGCGGGAGGCGCGCCGACTGGATCGTCCGCGTCGCTGGCTCGGCCTGACCAAGGGTTGGGAGCCCGCTGCTGCAGCCTGGGCCAGCTCCGCCGCGTGATCGGCCAAGGCATCAACGAGTGCCTCGCCCGAGGGCGTCGCTGAGATGACGTCGACACTGAGGCCGTGCTCCTCGGCGGTGCGAGCGGTAGCCGGCCCGATACAGGCAACCAAGGTGTTGGGGTGCGGCTTCCCGGCTATGCCGATCAAGTTGCGCACCGTCGAGGAGGAGGTGAAGCACACCGCGTCGAAGGCTCCACTCTTGATCGCGTCGCGCACCTGCGGGGCAGGCGGAGCGGCTCGTACGGTCCGGTATGCGGTGACGTCGTCGACCTCCCAACCCATTGCAATCAGCCCGCCGATCAGAGTGTCGGTCGCGATGTCGGCGCGAGGCAACAAGATGCGGTTGATCGGGTCGAGAACATCGTCATACGGCGGCCACGCGTCCAGCAGTCCGCGCGCCGATTGCTCCGTGCTGGGCACCAGGTCTGGCTCCAGGCCCCACTCCCGCAGAGCCTCTGCAGTGACCCCACCAACGGCGGCAATCTTCAATCCTGAGAAGGAACGAGCATCCAGGCCGAGCGCCGAGAACTTCTCGCGAATCGCGCGTACGGCATTGACCGAGGTGAAGCCGACCCATTCATACCGACCAGTGACCAAGCCTTTGATGGCCTTGTCCATCTGCTGCGGCGTGCGGGGTGGCTCGACGCTGATGGTGGGCACCACCTGAGCGGATGCCCCATGGTCAGCCAACCGCTCGACCATGGACCCGGCCTGATCCTTCGTTCGCGGCACGACAATCCGCCAACCGAAGAGCGCCTTGGTCTCATACCAGGACAGTTCGCTGCGTAGATCAACCTGTGACCCGACTACAGCCAAGGTCGCGCCCGGCAGGACCTTGGTCATCACCCGCTCCACGCCACTGAGCTCTGTGACCTCGGTGCGCTGATCGACCGTCGTTCCGTGCTCGGTCAGCGCCACGGACGTCGAAGCATCACGGCCTGCCTTCAGCAGCTCGTGGCAAGCCGCTGCCAACTGCCCGGGCTCACCTTGGATCACGACGGTGACCTCCTCGGAGATCGAGAGGGTGTAGTCGACATGGGTGTCCGAGCCATCGATCATGTGCACAGAAGTGCCTCCCTGACCGCTACTCAGCGGGACACCAGCGTAGGCCGGCACCGACCAGGCGGTGCTGACTCCAGGAACGATCTCGAAGGCGATACCGGCCCGACGGCACGCTGATGCCTCGGTCGCCATCGACGAGAAGGCTGCCGGGTCACCATCCATCAAACGCAACACCAGTTTGCCGGGGTCAGCCAGTGCTGTGGCGGTGGTGACAACCAGTTTTGCTCGGGATGCTGCCGCCAACTCCTTACCCGTGCTCGCGGGGGACCCATCGATGATCTCGACGTCAGGACGCGCGTACGGCCGAAGCCCTTCAGCGTGATCCAACGAGTCGACGATGATCACCTCGGCGTCGGCGAGGTAGTCCCGGCCGCGAACAGTCAACAAACCTGGGTCGCCGGGTCCAGCACCGACGAAGGCGACGCGGGCAAGTGGAACTTCTTGGCGGCATGGAGCCAACTCGGGATGGGCGCTCATGATTCACACTCCAGATTCATCATTTGCTCGGGACCGTGCGCTGCGATGACTCGCAGCAACTCTTGCGCTACGTGATGGCCCAGCTCGTCTGGATCTGGACCGATGGCACTGATCCGGGGCGATACCCCGGAAGAGCTGACCCAACCGGTCAGCTCGTATCCGTCGGCAACGGGTGTGGCCAACGCGCCGACCGGGGCCGTGCACCCAGCCTCTAGGGCTGCCAGCATGGAACGTTCTGCTTCCACGCACGCACGGGTCACCGAGTCGTCCAATGCACTACAAGCGATTCTGATCAGGTCATCACGCTCTTGCTCGGATGCGTTCGCCGGGGCCACGTCACCAGGGTCACGACACTCCACGGCGAGGGCACCCTGACCGGGCGCGGGCAACATCTCCTCGAACGAAAGGGTGTGCGTGATTTCCTCAGAGCGCCCCAAGCGTTTCAGCCCGGCGGCGGCTAGAACGACAGCGTCGAGTTGTCCGCTGCGCACCTTTGAGATCCGCGTATTGACGTTGCCGCGGATATCCACGACCTGAACGGATGGGGCCAAGGTGGCCAGTTGACCGGCGCGCCGAGGCGATCCCGTGCCAACCTTCGCCGAAGCCTCAAGTGCAGTCAGCAACTGACCGTTGGAGGTGATCACCACGTCGCGGGCATCTTCGCGAGTTGTGATGGCCGCGATCTTCAGGCCGGGGTATGCGGCTACCGGAAGATCTTTCAGCGAATGCACCGCGATGTCGATTTCTCGTCGAAGCAAGGCCTCGCGCAACGCTGTGGCGAAGACACCTGTCCCACCGATCTCGGTGAGCGGGCGCTGGCTGCGATCTCCCTCGGTCTTGACCGTGACGATTTCGATCTCGGCGCCGTTCTCCTGGAGTCGAGCTCCGATGTGCTTTGCCTGGGTGGTAGCTAGCGCGCTCCCGCGAGTGCCGAGCTTCATACGCCATCACCGCCTCTGATCGCCGCCACGTCATCCACGGAAACGATCTGCTCCGGGTCGAGGTCGAAGAGTTCACGCAGCACTCGCGCGTAGTCCTCTGGCTGATCGATCCCGCCCATTTCCTTGGCCCGCACGGTGGGCGTGTGCAATAACTTGTCCACGATCCGACGCACTGTCTGATGCAGCTGGGCACGAGAGGCGTCGTCCAACTCGGGGGTGCGGTGATCCAGGCGCTCCAACTCAGCCTGAACCACGGTGGCGGCTCGGCTGCGCAGGGCAGCAACGGTAGGTGCAACCTGATGCACCCGGCGGCTGAGCAGGTATGCGGCCACCTCAGCGGTGATCAGATCCGCGACCTCTTCCAGCACCGCTCGCAGCGCGACCGAATCACTGGAGGTGAACGCCGATTGCGTGCCCGACTGGATCTGCGCGAGACCGAGGCGATACACGCCGGGGAGGTCTGCCACCGCTTCATCGGTATCGGCAGGGAGCGCAAGGTCGATGAAACCGATCGGCCGCGGGTGGACGCTGCGAGACACAGCGCCCCTGGCGGATCGGAGCATGTCCACCGTAATCACCGGATCCGCAGACCCGGTGCAGCAAATCACCAAGTCTGCTGTGCCCAGAAGTTCCCCCAGGTCATCCCAGTGACCGGCCCGACCGCCGTAGCGCTGGGCCAAGATGCTCGCCCGCGCTAGGTCTCGGCTGATCACGTGCATCGCAGCGACCGGCTGCTCGGCGATGGTGCGCGCGGCCAATGCGCCCATCGCTCCTCCCCCGACGATGAGCACATGACGCTCGCTGGTCACAGGCAACGCCGAGTCCAACTCGTCGAGCCCGATCTGCACCAGAGAGCGCGCAACCACGTCGAGGGACGTTTGAGCGTGCGCCTTCTTACCAACACGTAGAGCGTGCTGAACCACCGCATTCAACGCTGGCCCGGCCGACCCGTCCTGTTGCGCACCCAGGAAGGCAGTGCGCAACTGCCCCAAGATCTGGGGCTCGCCCAGCGCCATCGAAGACAATCCGCACGCCAACTCGAACAAGTGGTGCACGGCGCGCTCGTCGTAGTGCACATACAGGTGCTCGGTCAGTTGCGAACGCTGGATGTCGCTGCCGGAAGCCAGCGCGTTCGCGATGTCACGCACCGCTCCGTGAAAGCGCTCGGCGTCGGCGAGGACTTCGACCCGATTGCAGGTGTCAATGGTCATGAACTCGTTGATATCGGCTGAGCCAGCCAACGCTGCGCGCAGCCGCATCATCCGATCCGGACCGGCTAGAACCCGCTCCAACACCTCAAGTGGGGCGGTGTGGTGCGACAGGCCCACAATGATCACGCTCACCAGGAACCACCGCTGGCAGTTGCTGCCGCCGAGATCGAGATGGGTGGTGCACTTTGACCACGACGCTTGGCATGGAAGGCCAGGATCTCCAGCTCGGTGGACAGATCAACGCGTCGCACACCGACGTTGTCGGGCACATCCAATGTGATGGCGGCGAAGTTCAGGATCGAGTGAACGCCGAGGGATACCAACACCTCGGCAACGGCGTTGGCGCTCGGTGCCGGGGTGGTGATCACGCCGAAGTCAAGACCGATGCCAGAGGCTTTCAATTGAGCCAGTGACTGCACACGCTGACCGCCCAGCTCCTCGCCCAGCATCGCCGGGTCGTCATCGACCAGGGCGTCGATCCGGAAACCGCGGTTGTAGAAGCCACCATAGGCGACCAAAGCGCGGCCCAAGTTGCCCATACCGACGATGGCGACGGGCCACTCTTGAGTCAATCCCAGCTCAGCTGTGATCTGCGCATAGAGCGAGGGGACGTCGTACCCGACACCGCGCACCCCATAGGAGCCGAGGTAGGAAAGGTCTTTGCGTAGTTGCGCCGGATGTACCCCCGAGGCGGCCGCCAACTCACGAGAAGCGACGTTCGACGCACCAGCTTCTTGGAGGGCTATCAGCGCCCTGCGGTATGCAGGCAGCCGGGCCACGGCCGCATCCGGCACACCTCGTTGTACTGAGTGCGAGCTCACGGCCGAGCCTCCTTTCGGTTCCCTCAATCCCCGCCCAGTAGGCGGGTTTCGGGGTGTTCGGACTACCTACAATAGGACCTTGTGAAGGAATGCACAAAGTCCTCGAAGTATTCCGACCTCAAGGAGGTGGTGTTTCAGACCTGTTCAAGCGCCTGTCGCAGCCGGTCCGGATCAATGACCCAATAGTCGTGCTGCCTGCCGTCGACGAAAGTGACAGGTAGCCACTCGCCATACCTGACAAGAAGATCGCCGCGAATGGGGTCGGCCACTTGGTCTATATCGAGCCTCGCGTAGCCGGCGGGCGGCTGAACGTATCGCAGGACCTGCTCGATCGCGGCTTGGGCCGTAGCGCAAAGGTGACAACCCGCCCGGGTCAACATCGTGACGCGGACCGGACGCCCTGCATCATCGGCCTGCGGAAGCATTGCTGCGACAGCCTCGCCG
>JBATUU010000230.1:0-2120 GCA_049671385.1 Ornithinimicrobium sp.
CTAGAACTGCGCACTCCGCAGACTCCGTCGCCGGCCAGCACCGCGGTCGTCGAGGCGTTGCGCGCCGCCGGGGTCGCCGGGCCCGGTCCCGACCGCTACCTCGCACCCGAGATCGAAGCCGCATACCAGGTGACCCGTTCCGGCGACGTGCGCCGAGCGGCCGAAACCGTCACCGGGCCACTGGCCTAGGACGTGAAGGAGAGCGACATGGACGGAGCCCGCGCAGTGCGCGCAGCACGAGGAACCGCGATCACCGCGCGACAGTGGTCGACCGAGGCCCCGATGCGGATGTTGATGAACAACCTCGATCCCCAGGTCGCTGAGCGGCCCGATGACCTCGTGGTCTATGGCGGCACCGGGCGAGCCGCTCGCGACTGGCGATCCTTCGATGCCATGGTCAGGACGTTGAAAGACCTGCGCGAGGACGAGACGATGCTCGTCCAGTCGGGCCGCCCGGTAGGGGTCATGCAGACCCATGAGTGGGCGCCCCGGGTGCTGATCGCCAACTCCAACCTGGTCGGAGATTGGGCGACGTGGCCGCAGTTTCGGCGGTTGGAGCAGCTCGGTCTGACGATGTACGGGCAGATGACCGCCGGGTCGTGGATCTACATCGGCACCCAGGGGATCTTGCAGGGCACCTATGAGACGTTCGCGGCGGTGGCTGCTCAGCGGGCCGCTCGCTCCGGGGTTGCGGTGAAGCCCACCCTGGCCGGAACATTGACGCTGACCGCGGGCTGTGGCGGGATGGGCGGGGCGCAGCCGCTGGCAGTGACCCTCAACGGTGGGGTGTGCCTGATCGTCGATGTGGACGAGTCGCGCCTGCGGCGGCGAGTTGCTTCGCGCTATCTCGACGAAATCGCGGACTCGGTAGACGCCGGTGTTGAGCGGGCTCTGGGGGCCAAGGCCGCTCGTGAGGCGGTGTCGATCGGAGTCGTGGGCAACGCAGCCGAGGTGTTCCCCGCACTGCTGGCCCGGGGCGTCGAGATCGACATCGTGACCGACCAAACCTCGGCTCACGACCCCTTGTCCTATCTGCCGGTCGGCATCGAGCTGGCCGAGATGGCTGAGTATGCGGCCACGAAGCCAGAGGAGTTCACGGACCGGGCACAGGACTCGATGGCCCGGCACGTCGAGGCGATGGTCGGCTTCATGGACGCCGGGGCCGAGGTTTTCGACTACGGCAACAGCATCCGCGACGAGGCTCGCCAGGGCGGTTTCGATCGGGCCTTCGCCTTTCCCGGGTTCGTTCCGGCATACATCCGTCCCTTGTTCTGCGAAGGCAAAGGGCCGTTCCGGTGGGCCGCGCTGTCGGGCAACCCCCAGGACATTGCTGCCACCGACCAAGCGGTGCTCGACCTGTTTCCGGAGAACGAGCACCTGCAGACGTGGATCCACGGTGCCCAGAACCGGGTGTCCTTCGAGGGCCTACCAGCGAGGATCTGCTGGCTGGGTCAGGGCGAGCGCGACCGGGCCGGTGTGAAGTTCAACGACATGGTGGCTACCGGCGAGGTCGACGCGCCGCTCGTCATCGGGCGAGACCACCTCGACTGTGGATCGGTGGCCAGTCCCTATCGCGAGACGGAGTCGATGGCCGATGGAAGCGATGCGATCGCCGACTGGCCGCTGCTCAATGCGATGGTCAACGTGGCCTCGGGCGCGTCGTGGGTCTCGATCCACCACGGCGGCGGAGTTGGGATCGGTCGCTCACTGCACGCCGGACAGGTATGCGTGGCCGACGGCACCTCGTTGGCCGGTCAGAAACTGGAGCGGGTGCTGACCAATGACCCCGGGATGGGTGTCATCCGGCACGTCGACGCCGGGTACGACCGCGCTGATGAGGTGGCGGCTGACCGTGATGTGCGCATACCGATGCGCGAAGGCGGGGGTGTCGATGATCAGGGGCCTTGAGGGGGCTCGCCAGATCCCAGGCTCGCTCCGGTCCTTCGATGCCATGTGGGATGCCCTGGCCGACGTCGGCAGAGCGAGCAGCGGCGGATATCGGCGGTATGCCTGGACACGGGAGGACCAAACGTTGCGCGAATGGTTCGCCGGGGAGTGCGCTCGGCGCGGTCTGGGGCTCACCGAGGACCGGGTCGGCAACCAGTGGGGCTGGTGGGGTG
>JBATUU010000231.1:0-18456 GCA_049671385.1 Ornithinimicrobium sp.
CCCCACGACCACCCAGCCCATCGGCGAGATCCTGGTTCGCGGCCGACACCCCGGGCTCACGATGACCGGCTACTTCGGCATGCCGGAAGCCACCGCTGAGACCGTCGACGCCGACGGCTGGGTCCGCACCGGCGACCTCGGCGCCCTGGATCCCGATGGCTATCTCACCTTCCACGGGCGCGTGACCGACTCGATCCGTCGGCGTGGCGAGAATATCTCGGCGTACGAGGTTGAAGAAGCGGTCACCGCGCACCCGGACGTTGTCGAAGCCGCCGCCATCGGCGTCCCGAGCGACCTCACCGAGGAGGACGTCAAGGTGTTTGTCGTGCCACGCCCGCATGCCCTCCTCGCGGCGCCCGTGCTACATCGCTACCTGCTCGAACGCGAGCCACGCTCGATGGTGCCCCGCTACTACGAGCTCGTCGACGAGCTACCCAAGACCCCCACCGAGAAAGTGGAGAAGCACGCGCTCCGTGCTCGCGGTCGCACCGCGCGAACGTGGGACTCTGAAGCGTCGAGATCCTAAGGCAAGCGAGCACAGGCACTGATATCGATCGCGACCCACGGCAGGTAGGACCGGCCGGCGTCTCCGAGCGTGTGCAGGAGCTATCCGATTCCCGGTTGGGCCGCCCGGCGGCCGTCAGCGAGTCGGTCAGATCACGCTGACTGCGCGAGATCTACACCGTCAACACTGAACATGCATGTCATCACCGCACTCACCTGTCGGCGGGTGATCGGGTCTCGGTCCTGCTGGCTGTATCGATGTCGCGCAGCAGGGCTCGCAATGCGGCAGCAGGCTCAACCGCATCCTGCTGGGCGGCGACGACCTGACCCAAGAGCAACGCGGCATGGCGCCGATCAGCATGGTCCAGCTCGCCGGTCTGCGCTCGTTCGAGGTGCCTCAGCAACCACGGCAGCTGACCAGCTCGCGTCAACCGCGAGACGACCTTGCTGGCTCGAGCCAGATCTGGCATACCAGCAGGTATGCCGTCCAGCGGGTGATCGCGCTCAGGCTTCTCCTCGGCTTTGATCTGGTCCCACGACGCCTCGACATCAGCTGATGTTGCGGCCTCACCACCGGCAAAAACATGCGGGTGGCGCCGGATCAACTTCGCAACGAGACTGCCTGCAATGTCATCGATCGTGAACGGAGCATCGCCTTCTTCACCGACCCTCGCGTGGAAAAGCACTTGCAGCAGCACGTCCCCCAACTCCTCGACGCGGTGCTCCAAGGTGCCCGTCTCAAGGGCCTCGACACATTCGTACGCCTCTTCAATCAGGTAGGGCGTCAAAGACTCGTGTGTCTGCTCACCATCCCAGGGACACCCCCCGGGGGAACGCAGTTGATCCATCACCGCCACCGCATCGAGCAGCCGCGATCCGGGGGTATCCCAGGAGCCGACGACGATCTCCAACTCGGGCGGGTCCGAGCTGTTGCTCAGCTCGTAGGCCAAGGCGTCGGTCAATCCCGGATCTGCGTCCGCAGACCCGACCCACACGGTGGGCACCTGTTGGGCGGCCGCTACCAAGACTGCAGCGAGGCCGGCCGCGCGAGGTTGGCCACCGTGAGCCAGCGCGGCAGAGTCCGCCGTCTGCGAGTACTTGCGTAGGGCAACGCCACTCTGCGCCAGCGCCGACGGCAGGGGATCGTGCACAGACCGACACCACACCTGCTCGGCCTCGTCCAGGGCGAGCCATGCCTGCCGGGACAGCAAACCCACCGGCACCCTGGGCGAAGTCACCAGCAGGCTCAGCCGGCGGGTTCGATCCATTCCGGGTCGCTGGAAATCACGTTGGCACTCCCGGCGTCGAAGCTGCCGTAGCGCGGGTTGATCTCATCCACGATGGCCGCGATATCAGCTGCCTGGATGGTTTGCAGCTGGTTCAGCGCCTCTGCCATCTCGGGGTCGGCCACAACTTCAGGGTCTTGCAGGACAACCAAGTACTGCCGGGTGCGAGCGACATCGACCGTCAGGTCGCTGGGATCACCCAGACCATTCTCGGCCAGCAACTCGGTGATGTCCTGATCGGTCAGAGCCTCTGGCGTGCCGTCCATGACCTCGTCCAAGAACGGCGTACGAGTCAACTCGCTCAGGACTGAACTCGGTGAAACAGCCTCAGTGGAGATCGAGTTCAACTGCGCCGTGGTTTCTTGCAGTTCGGACTCTCCGATGCTCTCGCCATCGATGATGGCCGCCTCGTTCGCGCCGATGTCTCCGCATCCGGCAAGGGCGGCCATCGCGATACCGGCAACTGCGCATCGCGCAGAGCGGGCATAGCGGCGGGAGCGTGCTACTGAGGTCGGCTCATTCACGTCGTCCATCATGTCATCCTCAGCCTGATCGGCGCGCAACAATCCCTGACGCCACGCTCGACTCGCGCTCTTGCCGATGCCCTCAGTCGGTGTTCGACGGTGGAGGTCACACCGAGGCTGCGGCGGCGACGTCGTCCAGCAGCACTGACTTGATCAGTTGGGACGACCAATCCAAGATCGCGGTGTCGCGCAGCGGCTTAGCGCCAAAGCCGCTGGCCTTGGGCACCGGAACGAGCGCCGTGCGAGTCGCCGGCTTCAGCAAAGTGCCCGGATAGAGCCGGTTCAGCCTCAGCTGCTGTGACTCGCGCAGGTTCCCGACCGGTGCAAACCGCACCCGCTGCCCTTGCATCGCCACATCGCTGATGCCTGCTGCCCGGGCCACCGTCCTCAGCCGTGCCACCTCCAGCAGCGTCAAGACCGGCTCCGGCGGCTGGCCATACCGGTCGACCAACTCGGCCCGGATCGCCTCCACCTCATCGTCGTCGCGCACCTGGGCCAACTTGCGATATGCCTCCAACCGCAACCGCTCCCCCGTGATGTAGTCGTGCGGCAGATGCGCGTCCACCGGCAGCTCGATCTTGACCTCGACCGGGCCTTGCTCGCCCTCACCCTTGAACTCGGCCACCGCCTCGCCGACGAGCCGCACATACAGGTCGAATCCGACGCCCGCGATGTGACCGGACTGCTCACCACCGAGCAGATTGCCAGCCCCGCGAATCTCCAGGTCCTTCATCGCCACCGCCATGCCAGCGCCGAGATCGGTGTTCGCGGCAATCGTCTGCAACCGATCCACGGCCGTCTCCGTCAACGGCTTCTCCGGCGGGTAGAGGAAATATGCGTAGGCCCGCTCCCGACTACGGCCCACCCTGCCCCGGAGCTGGTGCAACTGGGACAGACCCATCTGATCTGCCCGCTCCAAGATCAGGGTGTTGGCATTGGAGATGTCCAGGCCCGTCTCAACGATGGTCGTACACACCAGCACGTCGTACTTGCCTTCCCAGAAGTCGACGACGACTTGCTCCAACCGGGACTCGCCCATCTGACCGTGGGCCACCGCCACCCGAGCCTCCGGCACCAGATCGCGGATCCGGCTCGCGGCACGGTCGATCGAGGTGACCTTGTTGTGGACGTAGAAGACTTGGCCCTCACGCAGCAATTCGCGGCGGATGGCCGCGCTGATCTGCTTTTCGTCGTATGCCCCGACAAAAGTCAAGACCGGATGCCTCTCCTCCGGCGGCGTAGCCAACGTGGACATCTCTCGGATGCCGGTGACCGCCATCTCCAGCGTGCGCGGGATCGGGGTGGCCGACATTGCCAGGACGTCGACGTTGGTTCGCATCGCCTTGAGTTGTTCTTTGTGCTCCACGCCGAAGCGCTGCTCCTCATCCACGATGACCAGACCCAGGTTCTTGAATCGCACCGTCGATGACAGCAACCGGTGGGTGCCGAGCACGATATCGACCGAGCCGTCGGCTAACCCCTGGATGGTCGCCTTGGCGTCCTTGTCGCTCTGGAACCTCGACAGCGCCTTGACCTCGACCGGGAATTGGGCATAGCGCTCAGTGAACGTCTGCAAGTGTTGCTGCACCAGCAGTGTCGTGGGCACCAGCACGGCCACCTGTTTGCCGTCTTGGATCGCCTTGAATGCCGCGCGCACCGCGATCTCGGTCTTGCCGTAGCCGACGTCGCCGCAAATCAGCCGGTCCATCGGCACTGACTTTTCCATGTCGGCCTTGACCTCATCGATGCTCGAGACCTGGTCGGGCGTCTCGACGAAGGCAAACGCGTCTTCGAGCTCACGCTGCCACGGGGTATCCGGCGCAAAGGAATGCCCGACCGTGGCCATCCGAGCGCTGTAAAGACGGATGAGCTCGCCGGCGATCTGCCGGACGTGGCGCCTGGCTCGCGACTTGGTCTTCTGCCAATCCGAGCCCCCCAACCGGTTCAGCGTGGGGGCTTCACCGCCGACATACCGAGTGATTTGATCCAGCTGATCGGTGGGCACGAAGAGCCGGTCACCGGGCTGGCCTCTCTTGCTCGCGGCATACTCCAACACCAAGTATTCGCGGGTCGCCCCCTGCACAGTGCGTTGCGCCATCTCCACGAACCGGCCCACGCCGTGCTGCTCGTGCACCACCAGATCGCCGGGGCGTAGTTGCAGCGGGTCGATTTGTTTGCGCCGTCGCGAGGGCATGCTGGCCTTCTCGCTCCGGGCACCAACGGCGGGCGCCTGACCGGTCAGGTCCGACTCGGCAAGCACCACGAGGTGCCCGCGGGACCAGACGAAACCGGTGCGCACAGCGCCGGTGGTCAGCAGCACAGCTCGGCCAACACCCGTCCTATCCCCTCTGCTCACAGAGTCTGTGGCGCCACTCGGATCGTCGAGACTGGTCAGCGGAGTTTCGATCCGGTATGGGACTTCACGCTCGCCCAGGACTTCGGCGACGCGCTGGGCCATGCCGGCACCCTCGGTGACAACGACGACGGTGTGCCCGTCGGCGAGCCAGCCACGAAGATCTGTCGCCAACGAGTCGACATCGCTGCGGTAGGCATGTGCGGCCGTGGTGGGTATGGACAGCGCCGTTGATTCTGTGTCGATGAGTTCGTCATCGGCCGCGAACGGTGTCATCGCCCACCAAGGGCGCCCCGCCGCGAGGGCGGTATCGCGCACGTCGTCTAGAGCCAGGTATGACGCAGAGCCGAGCATCCGCTCGGTGTCCACCGGTATGGCATTGCCCGCGGCAGCATTGGACCAACTCGCCTCCAGGAACTCCTGACTGGTGGCGACGAGGTCGTGGGCCCGAGTGCGTACCCGCTCCGGGTCCAGCAGCACCACTCCGGTGTGCGAGGGAAGTACTTCGACGAGCGGCTGCATACCCTCGATCAGGGCCGGCCCCAATGACTCCATGCCCTCAACCGCGATGCCGTCCGCAATCTGAGTGAGCATGTCGGCCACTCCCGGCAACTGATCGACGAGCACGCGGGCGCGCGCTCGCACCTCATCAGTCAGCAGGATCTCCCGGCACGGAGGCGCCCACACCCCCTCGGCAGCGATCTCCAGCGACCGCTGGTCGGCCACCTTGAACCATCGGATCTCCTCGACAGTGTCCCCCCAGAACTCCACCCGCAACGGATGGTCATCAGTCGGGGAAAAGATGTCGAGGATGCCACCGCGCACCGCGAACTCACCGCGCCGTTCGACTAGGTCGGTGCGGGTGTATGCCGCCTGCACCAAGTCCTCGACAAGCCCCTCCAGTTGCCGCTCATCACCAGCTTGCAGTTGCACCGGCTCCAGCTCGCCCAGCCCGTGGGCAATAGGTTGCACAACCGCCCGTACCGAGGCGACCAACACGCGAATGGGTCCATGTTCGGCGCTGCTCGGGTCCGGGTGGGCCAGCCGCCGCAGCACCGACAGACGTCGTGCGACGGTGTCGCTACGCGGGCTGAGCCGTTCGTGAGGCAGTGTCTCCCAACTGGGAAAGGTCGCGATCTGGTCGGGATCGAGGAAATCAGCCAGGCTCGCGGCCATGTCATCGGCTTCTCGACCCGTCGCGGTCACCAGCAGCACTGGTCGCTCACCAGCCAGCGCGGCACTGAGCAGCGGCCAGGATCCGGGCGCACTGGACACCAGTTGTGCGCCGGAATCGGAACGCCAGGTTTCGAGGGTGACGGACAGGTCGGAATCGCTGCCTAGTGCAGCGAGCAAGGGGGTGAGGTTCATCGCGGGCCAGCCTAGTGCGCCGGGCGCGGTTGCATCTGGGCACTCCGGACAGCAAGATCATGGGGTGTATCCGCCGGGAGGACCGAGGTCGCGCGCTGGGGGCCGCGCACTGGTGGCCACCATGGTCGCGCTGATCTATCTAGCCTGCTCCCCACGTGCAGCATTGGCCGAAGATCCGCTCGATGTGCCAGGTCAGATATACGACTCAGCCGGTGTCTTGTCTGGCAGCGAGGATGACATCGAGGCAGCGTTCGATCAGTTATCCGATGAACGAGGTCTACAGCTCTTCGTCGCGTTCGTCGACTCCTTCGACGGAGCCGGTGACAACAGCGGTGCTGCCTGGGCTGAGGCCACCTTTGCGGCCTCAGGGATGGGAGGCGACGACGTCCTCGTTGCGGTGGCAGTCGAGGACCGCAAGTACGGAAGTTACACCTCGAACGACAGCGGCCTGACCCGCGACCAAGTTCTCGCTGTCGAAAACGACTTCGTCCTGCCTGCACTCGGCGATGAGGACTGGCCCGGGGCAGCGATTGCGGCGGCTGAAGGTTTGGCTCAAACTGATCCCGACGCCGCGGGCGACCAGAGCGACACCGGCCCAGAGTTGACCCAGGACGAAGATACATCGGTGCTCGGCAATGATGGCGGCTTCGATTTCCCCTGGTTCTTCATCGTGCCGATCATCGGCTTTGCCTTGGCTCTGTACTTCAATTGGCGCGGTAACAAGGCGGCGCGCGGTGGCACGGCACGCACGACCGACACATCAACAGCAGCGGGTGTGCCAACGCAGCAGTTACGAAGCAACGCCGCCGCAGCGCTCGTGGACCTCGACAACGAGATCAGGTCAGCAGATGAGGAGCTGAGTTTCGCCCAGGCGCAATTCGGCGAGCAGCGCACCCAGCGCTTCAGCGAGGTGTTGAAAGGCGCCAAAGCGCAAGCACAGGAGGCCTTTCGCATTCGTGCCGAGTTGGATGACGCCGACCCTGAGCCGGAGCCTGTGCAACGGACGATGTTGGCCCAGATCATCGACATCGCATCCTCTGCCGGACAGGCTCTTGCATCCCACACCGAGGAATTCGCGGACTTGCGCTCTTTGGAGGCGAGGGTTCCGCAGTTCTTGGACGAGCTCGCCGACCGCATACCTGAGGTCAATCGACGTCTACCGGCAGCCGAGCAGGAGTTGCGCGGCTTGTCGGCGCGCTACCCCGACAGTGCTTTGGCCACGGTGCGGGCAAACCTGGAGCAGGCGGCTCGATTGGTCGATAGCGCTGATGGCTTCATCGAGGCCGGACACGTGTCGATCCAGCGCGAGGATCGCAGCTCGGCCGTCTCCGCAGCTCGTGCCTGCGAAGAGTCATTGGCGCAAGCCACCCGACTGCTCGATCAGATCGACCGCGCCGGCGAAGACCTGGAGAGCTCCACACAGGCGCTGGCTGCGGCCATCACTTCGATCACCAGTGACATCGCCGACGCGCAGCGGTTGGCCCCCGACGATCCTTCGGTCAAGCAATCGGTGCAACGAGCCAGGGAGGCTGTGCAGCGAGGTCAACAGTCACGACAAGGTGGCGACCCGTTGGCTGCCCTTGCCGTGTTGGACGACGCCGAGCACGATCTGGACACGGTGTTGGAGTCGTTCCGCGAGTCGGACGCGGCCGCGGACAAAGCGCCAGCTGCCTTTCAGGCCCGTGTAGAGCGCGTGGGTGCCAGATTGCGCAGCGTCGATGAGACCATTTCCACCCGCCGCGGGGCCGTTGACTCTGGTGCGCGCACCCGGATCTCGGAGGCCATGCGACTCTTCGAGCAGGCCCAGCAGCACTACGACCAGGACCCCACCGCTGCTGCTTCGCTCCTGAACCAGGCTGAACAGGCCGGGGAGCGGGCACTGGCCCAAGCAGGCAGTGACATCGACCGTTGGGATGACCCAGGTGGGCCAAGCGGTGGACATTTTGGCCCAGGAGCCGGACGCGGGCGCCGGGGGCGCTCGAACGGTGTCGATATCGGTTCATTGATCTTGGGCGGCATTTTGGCCGGTGGTGGCTCCAGGCACAGTGGCGGGTGGGGCGGCCCTCGTGGTGGGAGTCGCGGCGGGTTCGGCGGGGGCAGCTTTGGCGGCGGGAGTTTTGGTGGCGGCGGCTTCGGCGGCGGGGGCGGTGGAATCAGCAGCGGCGGCCGGTTTTGAGAGGGTGAGACACCAGCGATGACAGCACAGCAACGAGAGGACACAAGAACATGACACAGAAGCAGACGATCCTTGGCCGGATCGGCCAGATGGCCAGGGCAAACATCAACTCGATCCTGGACCGCGCCGAGGACCCGGAGAAGATGCTCGACCAGTTGGTGCGCGACTACACCAGCTCGATTGCTGAGGCCGAGGAAGCCGTTGCACAGACCATCGCCAATGTGCGGATGTCCGAGGCAGATCTGCGCGCTGACGAAGAGGCGGCTGGGGAGTGGGGGCGGAAGGCCGGGGCAGCCTCAGCCAAGGCAGAGTCCTTGCGTAGCCAGGGTGACACCGAAGGTGCCGACAAGTTCGACAACCTGGCCAAGCTTGCGTTGAGCCGTCAGATCCAGCACGAGGACGACGCCTCAACTGCGCGCCCTGCGATCGAGTCACAGAACAGCACGGTCGAGCAGTTGAAGGCCGGCTTGGTCACGATGAAGACCAAGTTGGAAGACCTGAAAGGTCGACGCAGCCAGCTCATCGCCCGGGCTCGCGCGGTGGAGGCTCAGAGCACAGTCAACGATGCGATGTCCTCACTCGATGTGCTGGATCCCAACAGCGAGCTGTCGCGCTTCGAGGACAAGATCAAGCGCGAAGAGGCTGTCATGCAGGGCCGCTCCGAGGCGCGCGCGACCACTCTGGAGGACCAGTTCGCCGAGTTGGAGGACCACAGCCACGACAGTGAAGTCGAGGCTCGCCTGGCAGCGCTGAAGTCTGGCAACGCCTAGCAAACCCCGCTGACGCTCACCGCCCCGGTGCGCTGTTCTCCACCTGGTGCGCGGTCCCACTGGGTGCGCTGCTCCGGCCGAGCGCCAAGTGAACTTAAGGCGCACCGGGCATGCTTATATGGCGTCAGCGACTGTGAAATCGCTGTTGGGTAGCCTCCAGGCCATCGTGTACCAGGCCGTGTGCGGCGTCCGCGCCGTCGCTCACCAGGAGCGCTACCTCTTCCCGATCACGAGGCAGGAAGTTCGACAGCACGTACCCGGCTGCGTCCTGACGACCGGGTGGACGGCCGACGCCTAGCCGGATCCGCGCATACTCCCGAGTGCCCAGCGCGCTAGTGATCGAGCGCAGTCCGTTGTGCCCGCCCTCTCCGCCGCCACGCTTGAGCCGTACTGTGCCGAAGTCGAGGTCCAACTCGTCGTGAATCACCACGATGCGTTCGACCGGGATCGAGAAGAATGAGGCGGCGCTGGCCACCGGGCCGCCCGAGAGGTTCATGTATGTCTGCGGCCGGATCAGTACCGCGGGCGGCCCCGGCAAGCCGCCGGGCACCACCCCAAGGCGCACCTGCCCCAGCCAGGTGTGCGTTTTGTGGCTCTTCAGTGTTGCCCCGGCCTCAGCGGCGAGCGCGGCCACGGACATGGCACCGATGTTGTGCCGGTGCCCGGCATACGTGGGACCAGGGTTGCCGAGTCCGACAATCAGCCAAGGCTCCACCACCTACCCCTTTCGCCGCACGTCTGCATCATGAGGCTGGACTACTCCAGCAACACCTCAGCCCGGTGCCACTGCTTCAGGGCACCGGGCTGAGGGAAGTACTTCAGGCTGTTTCTTCTTCTCCTGAGGCTTCGCTGTCGGCACCGGCTGCTTCGCCGCCTTCGCCCTCGGCAGCCTCTGCGTCCGACTCGTCCTGCTCGATGCCCGCTTCGGCCTCGGCCTCTGCCAGTTCGGCCTCCAGGGCCTCCTCGGAGATGGCCTGCGAGACATTCACCACCAAGGCATCGGAGTCGGTGATCAACTCGACGCCTGCCGGCATCGTGACCTGCCCGGCGAGCACCTGCGTGCCGGCTTCCATGCCCTCCACGGAAACCGTGAAGTACTCCGGGATGCTGGTCGCGTCGGTCTCCACCGTGAGCTCGGAGTAGTCCATGCTGACCACGGTCTCTGGGGCTGCTTCGCCCTCGAGGTGCACCGCGACATCGACCTGGACCTTCTCACCCTTGCGGATGATGATGAGGTCAACGTGCTCGATGACTCGTTTGATCGGGTCGCGCTGCACGTCCTTGACCAAGGCCAAGTGCTCGTCGGCGTCAACGTTCAGCGTCAAGACCGCGTTGGTCTGCTTCAGCGCCATCATCGTGTCGTGCCCGGGCAACGTGAGGTGTAGCGGGGGTGTGCCGTGCCCATACAACACGGCCGGCACCTTGTCGGCACGGCGGACGCGACGAGCGGCCCCCTTGCCGAACTGCGTGCGCCGCTCGGCGGCAATGCGTGTTTGGTCAGCCATAGCGAAGTCTCCAAAATCAGGGAATAGCAGTAGTGGTGGGGCCTCGACGCGGGACGCGACACGAGCATCGTGGCTCGCGTGGCGGAGGGCTCAGGAAAGAACGGGAGGCGGGCGCATTGAATGCACCACCACCGCGTCGAATCACGGAGCCAGCCGCTCATCGATGCTGCTGATGAGATCGTGCGGCGTCCCTCGCCGAGGCAACTGTGTGAGTCTACGGCAGGTCAGGGGCGCGGAGCCAACCCGGCTACCGAGTCAGGCTTGACCGTCGAACATGCTGGTCACCGAGCCGTCTTCGAACACCTGGCGGATGGCCTGGGAGATCAGCGGCGCAATCGATAGCTCGGTGATCTTCGGCAGCGCGCGAGCTTCCTCGCTCAGCGGCAGTGTGTTGGTCACCACCACCTCCCGTGCCACCGAGCCACCAAGCCGCTCCACGGCGGGCTCGGAGAAGATCGGATGGGTTGCTGCGATCACCACGCTGCTGGCACCCTCGGCCATCAACGCGTCGGCGGCCTGGCAGATCGTGCCGCCAGAGTCGATCATGTCGTCGACCAGCACGCAGGTGCGGCCGTTGACCTCACCGACAACGCGATTGGCGACCGACTTGTTGGGCTGGGTGGTGTCCCGGGTTTTGTGGATGAAAGCCAGTGGCACGCCGCCGAGCCGGTGCGACCATTGCTCAGCGACCTTGATCCGGCCAGCATCCGGAGAGACGACGGCCAGGTCCTCGTCGCCGTACTTCTCCAACACGTGAGCAGACAAGATCGGCATCGCCATCAGGTGGTCCACCGGGCCGTCGAAGAAACCCTGGATCTGCGCGGTATGCAGGTCGATCGCCATCAACCGGTCGGCGCCCGCCGTCTTGAAGAGGTCAGCCATCAACCGCGCCGAGATGGGCTCGCGCCCACGGTGTTTCTTGTCTTGGCGCGCATACCCATAGAACGGCAACACCACGGTGATCCGCTTGGCCGAAGCACGCTTGAGCGCATCAACCATGATCAGGTGCTCCATGATCCATTTGTTGATGGGCGCGGCGTGACTCTGGATGACGAACGCGTCGCATCCACGCACTGACTCGTTGAACCTGACGTAGATCTCGCTATTGGCAAACGCGTATGCGTCGGTCGGCACCAGCGGCGTCTCGAGGTCAGCGGCCACTTCCGCGGCGAGATCAGGGTGAGCGCGACCGGTGAACACCATCATGTTCTTCTGGGTGGTGCGCAGAATGCCGCTCATGCCTGCGGTGTCTCCTCAGCTGCTGGTGCGGTTGAATCTTGTGCTGCCTGCGCGGCCTGCGCCTGGGCCGTGCCCGGTCGCCTGCTCGTCGCCCACCCTTCGATATTGCGCTGCTTGGCAACCGTAATCGCCAAGGCTCCTGCAGGCACATCCTGCCTGATCACGGTGCCCGCCCCGCTACCGGCCCCGTCGCCGATGGTGACTGGCGCGACATACATGGTGTCGCTTCCCATCCGGCAGTGATCGCCGATGACGGTGCGGTGCTTATTCACGCCGTCGTAGTTGACGACGACGCTGGAAGCGCCGATGTTGGAGTGCTCGCCGACGGTTGCATCGCCGACGTAACTGAGGTGGGGCACCTTGGATCCGGCGCCGATCTGGGAATTCTTGGTCTCCACGAAGGTCCCGATCTTGCCCTGGGCCCCGAGTTCGCTACCCGGTCGCAGGTAGGCAAAGGGACCGACGGTGGCACCTGGGCCGATGACTGAGTGTTGACCGTGAGTGCGGATCACGCTGGCACCATCACCGATCTCGACACTGTTGAGCGTCGTGTCCGGGCCGATGGTCACGTCCTCGCCGATCGTGGTTGCGCCGAGCAATTGCGTGCCCGGCAAGATGGTGGAGTCCTCGCCGATGGTGACATCGGAGTCGATCCAGACACTGGTTCGGTCCGGGATGCTGACACCCTTGCGCATCCAGGACTCAACGATCCGCTGGTTCATCTCGGCACCGAGGCGAGCTAGGTGAACCCGGTCATTGACGCCCTCGGTCTGCCAGATGTCATCGGTCATATACGCCGACACCCGTCCGCCGCCTCGACGGGCGATCTCAAGGACATCGGTTAGGTACTTCTCGCCTTGAGCGTTGTCGGTGCCCACCTCAGCAAGCGCCGCGCGCAGCAGTGCGGCGTCGAACGCGTAGATGCCCGAATTGATCTCATGAACGTCAACGGCGTGCGGATAGCGCCCGCCCTCGGCACGCTGCTTGACCGCATCCTTGTATTCGATGATCGCCTCGACCGCCCCCGTCGCGTCGCGCACGATCCGCCCGTACTGCAGGGGGTCGTCGAGTTCGGCAGTCATCACCGTGACAGCAGCCTGGTTGGCCTCGTGCGTTTCAGTCAGGCGGCGCAGCGTGTCGCCGGTCAGGAGCGGCACGTCGCCCATCGTGACCAGCACTGTCCCACTGAGGTTCGGCGGCAGCGCGTCGAGGCCGCACTCACAGGCTCGGCCGGTGCCTTTGACGGCGTCTTGATCAGCAACGACGACGCTGGCGTCCAGTGCGGCGATGTGCTCGGCCACCCGATCGCGCTGATGCCTGATGACCACGGCGACATGGTCTGGCTCGGCCTGGCGGGCGGCATACATTGCATGCCCCAACAAGGTGCGGCCAGCGATGGGGTGCAGCACTTTGGCGGTCTTGGATTTCATCCTGGTGCCCTCGCCAGCGGCAAGGATGATCACGGCGGCGGGGTGACTGCTCACGATGATCGACCCTACCCGCCAGACGTCCAGAGTCACGGCCCCACGATGGGTTGGATCCTTGTTCAGCGGCTCCCCGGGTAGGAATCGAACCTACGTCGCTTGTCCTGATTCAAAGTCAGGCGGGCCCTACCAGCAGACCAACCGGGGAACGTCCCAGCGAGCCGGGAAGCGACACAACTCT
The DNA here is from genome assembly GCA_049671385.1 of Ornithinimicrobium sp. Lineage (GTDB taxonomy): Bacteria > Actinomycetota > Actinomycetes > Actinomycetales > Dermatophilaceae > Ornithinicoccus. Next base: position 13,391 of record JBATUU010000231.1, read on the forward strand.
AAGCCAGCGTGCGCCGTGGACACAGCCGAGGCCGCGTGAGCCCTGCGCTGATGGCGCGCTCGATGCACTCCCATGACTTCGACCCGGCATGATGGCAGGTGTGAGTACAACCCCCGCAAGGATGTCGAACGGTTCCCGGCACCGAATGACCGGTGCCCAACGCCGCGAGCAGTTGATTGCGATCGGGCGCGGGCTTTTTGCTGAGAAGGGCTTTGAGGGGACCACAGTCGAGGAGATCGCAGCGACGGCCGAGGTGTCCAAGCCGGTCATCTATGAGCACTTCGGCGGCAAAGAGGGTTTGTATGCGGTGGTCGTCGACCGCGAGATTCAAAAGCTGCTCTCGGCGATCACCGAGGCCCTCAGTGCCGAGATGCACTCGCGGGCATTGCTGGAGCGAGCGGCATTGGCACTCTTGGACTACATCGAGACCTCGACCGATGGCTTTCGGATCCTGGTGCGGGACTCCCCGCCCGGGCAAGCGACAGGGTCGTTTGCCAGTTTGATCAGTGACGTCGCCTCGCAGGTCGAGCACATCCTGGCGGCGGAGTTCAAACGCCAGCACCTGGATCCCAAGGCTGCTGGGTTGTATGCCCAGATGCTCGTCGGCATGGTCGCCATTCCCGGGGGTTGGTGGTTGGACTCGCGCAAGTTCAAGAAGGATGACGTGGCGGCCCACTTGGTGAACTTGGCCTGGAACGGTCTGGCGGGCATGGAGCCCAAACCCACGCTGCGCACCCAGCCAAACACGTAGCCAGCCGCTGGCTCGGTCTGCGCGCCCACATACCTGCTCAGTTCATCTGATGTCCTGTTCTTTCCTTCGCGTATTGCTGCAGCGGGGCAGTAGGTAGAGAAGAGGACACCTATGGAAGATATGCCCGAAGCCGCGCCTTCAACGTCTCGATGTCGTTGAAGTCGTTCCAGATCACGCGATCCAATGCCCACCCCAGACGGCGTATCCGGTCTTCCCGAACCTTCTCGGCCATCAGCGCCGTTCGGCCGTTGACCCCCTCGTACTTGATGGCACCGTCAAACTCCAGAAGTCGGTTGGTCCCGTTGAGACGAAGGTCGGCGTAGGCAAAAGGCACACCCCGGCCCTGCGAAATGGGGAACTGGGTCGTGACTTCGAAGCCGACCTCCTCAGCGATCAAGCGTAAGAGGCTCTCTCCCGGCGATTCCGCCCCGGCAGCACACCGGGATACGGCCAACCTCGCTACCCCGGCGCCAGCCACCTGGCCGACCCGTGACACCTCAGCCTGCAGGTCAGCGACAGTAACCATCCCGCGATGCAGCGCCGAGTCAGCGGCGACGACGCCGGCCCGCAGGCCGAAGGTGGTGGCTACCTGGATGACAGCCACACCGGGTTGCACCACTGTGATCCCGTCGACCTCGACGGTCGGGGTCAGCGTTTTAGGGCGAGCGATGACCAGCGCACTCGTGGAGTGAACTCCGCCCGCCAACCGCACCGCATACAGCAGATGCAACGGGACCTCGTGCACTGCAACCCTGTGTAGCAGCAGCGCGGCGTGGTGGCTTATGGCAAGACGCCCCGGATGAAGTCTGGCCACCGCTCGGGCTCGTTCGAGGAGTTGATCAGCACGCGTCGGCGGTCGCTCACCCGTGGCATAGAGACCTCGGCCCAGACGCCTGATCCGGCGGTTAGCGACCCCTTCTCGTAGGTCGCGGTCGGAAAGTCCGACCAGAAGCGCATCACTGCGCGTAAACACGGAGAGATCGGTCAATGCCGCCGCGGTCGGAGCAACCATCCGATCTCTCACCCGTGACAGCCTGCCAAGCCTGGAGACCGACCGCCGTACCTCTGTGGATAACCCAGGCGCGAGTCCGCTTCTAGTGCCCTGGTGTTGACATTGCGCCGCGCTGCAGCAATACGCGAAGTCAACAAGAGGGCACCGCGCTCCGGGCAGCGTGTCAGGCGGGGAATGTGCGGGGGCAGGGTCCTGTGAGCAGCGGCAGGATCAGGTGCCCGAGCGCTCGGCGGCTTCCAGCCACTGCTCCTCAAGAGCATCCCTGCGGGTATGCAGTGTGTCCAGCTCTGCGGTCAGCTCCACCATGGACTGAGCATCAGTGGCCGAAGCAATCATGCGGTCGTGCAACGCCTGCTCCTGGCGGTCAAGGGTGGCCAATTGGCGCTCCAGCCGCTCAGCTGACTTGCGTGCCTCCCTAGTGAGCGCCGGGGACGCGCCGGGCGCAGATGGAACCCGCTTCGAGGTGGCGGCCGCCGGCTCGGCGAACGTTCCATCCGCGCGGCGGAGCTCTAGATATTGCTCGACCCCACCAGGCAGATCACGCAGCGAGCCGTCGCCAAGCATCGCCATGTGCCGATCGGTCATCCGCTCCAGCAGGTAGCGGTCGTGCGAGACAACCAGCAGCGTCCCCGCCCAACCATCGAGCACGTCCTCCATCGAGGTGAGCGTCTCGATATCGAGGTCGTTGGTGGGTTCGTCCAACATCAACACATTGGGCTCATCCATCAGCAGACGCACGAACTGCAACCGTCGCCGCTCTCCGCCAGAGAGCTCAGCCACCCTCGATTGTTGTCGTCCGCCGCTGAACCCCAGCCGGGTCGCCAACTGCGAAGCCGACACCTCTTTGCCGCCGATCGTGGTGAACGACCGCACCCGAGTAATGGCGTCGATCACGCTCATCCCGGACAGCGCATCCAACTCGCGCAGATCTTGGGACAGCGCGGCGATCTGCACCGTCTTGCCGGTCTTGAGCTTGCCTGCGACCAGCGGCACCATCCCGCGCAACACGGACAGCAGCGTCGATTTGCCCGCACCGTTGACCCCGACAATGCCGTAACGGTCGCCCGGCCCGATCCGCCAGGTGACCGTGTCCAAGATGCTTCGCCCGCCGAGTTCGACAGAGGCGTTGACCAGATCGAACACGTCCTTGCCCAGCCGAGTCGTTGCAAACCGGACCAACTCGACGGTGTCTCGGGCAGGCGGCTCAGCGGCGATCAACGCGGTGGCGGCATCGATCCGGAACTTCGGTTTGCTGGTCCGGGCAGGTGGTCCCCGGCGCAACCATGCCAACTCTTTGCGCATGAGATTGGCCCGCCGCTCTGCAGTGACCTTGGCCATCCGGTCACGTTCGGCCCGGGCCAGCACGTATGCCGCGTACCCGCCCTCATACGAGTTCACCACGCCGTCGGTGACCTCCAGGGTGTGGGTGGACACCTCATCGAGGAACCACCGGTCGTGCGTGACGACCAGCAACGACGTGTCGCTCCGCCCGCCCTTGCCTCGACTCCCCGCCAGGTATGCCGCGAGCCAGGCCACCCCCTCGACGTCCAAGTGGTTGGTTGGTTCGTCGAGCATCAACACGTCAGGGTCGGCGATCAGGACACGGGCCAATGCCAGCCGGCGCCGCTCACCGCCCGACATGGTCTCTACCGATCCGTCCCACCCACCGAATGCCGTGGCATCTAAGTCACCGAGCAAGCCGGTGATGATCTCGCGGGTCCGGGCCTCGCCGGCCCACTCGTGCACGGCCAGGCCGTCCAGGACCACATCGGCGACCGTCGCCCCCGCTTCGAGGTGGTCACTTTGATCCAACATCCCCACGCTGACACCAGCCGTGCGCACGACGCGACCTGAGTCAATGGCCTGCGCGCCACTGAGCACCCTCAAGAGCGTCGACTTGCCCCCGCCATTGCGTCCCACGACCCCGACCCGCTCACCGGCAGACAGGCCCAGCGATACGCCATCGAGCAATACCTGGAGGCCGAGGCGAAGCGTGGCTCGATCCAGTGCGACCAGCGGCGCCACTACCGCGTGCCCGAGCGAGGTCGCGACCCGGGATCTTGCGATCCTCGGCCGTCAATGACATGCGCACCGGGCACCGGGCCGGTGACCCGGACGATGTCACCGCTCGGTCCCCTCGCGGCCAGCCCCATCGACAAATCGAGCGCATCGGCCGCAGAGGTGACCAGGAACGCGACGGTCGGTCCCGATCCGGAGATGATCGCGCCGAGAGCGCCAAGTTCCAACCCTGCGTTGAGGACGTCCTGCAGTCTAGGCTGCAGCGAAATTGCCGCCGCCGCGAGATCATTGCGGAGCTCGCGGCCCATCTGTCTCGGGTCCATGGTGCGCAGCGCGGAGACCATCGAGGCGGACAGCTCAGGGCGCGGTGGAATTTTGTCGCCCACCAAGCGGTCGAACTCGGCATACACCGACGCTGCCGACAGGCCTTCCTCGGTGCTCACCCAGAGGACCCAGTGCGCCTCACCCTGGGACAGCACCGGAGCGATGTCATCGCCGCGGCCTGAGCCGATCGCCGTGCCGCCATGGAGCAAGAACGGCACATCGGCGCCGAGCGTGGCAGCAACGCCTTCGAGATCCTCACGCAGCAGGCTCAGATCCCACAGATCAGCGCAGCCCACCAACGTAGCGGCAGCATCGGCCGATCCACCTGCCATACCTGCCGCTACCGGGATCTGCTTGTCGATGCTGATGGCAACCGGCCCGATTGCCGATATGTCACCGTCATCGATCAGCGCAGCGGCTTGATCGGCCAGCGCCTTTGCGGCCTTCATCGCCAGGTTGGACCCATCGGCCGGCACCCCTGCGGAGTGCAGCCCACCCACGCTGATGGACCACGTCGACGCGGGCTCGACGCGCACCCGGTCGTGCATGCTCACTGCCTGATAGATAGTGAGCAGTTCGTGGTACCCGTCCTCGCGCTGGGGGCCGACGACAAGTTGCAGGTTGATCTTGCCCGGCACCCGGACAGTCACCTGCGCTCGCGTCGCGTCGTGGCCCATACCTGCCACCCTATGGGCACGCCGAGCGCGCGCGTAGCGGCACGGTCAGAGGCGGCACCCGGCGATCTTTGCGAAGTCCGCGACGTCCAGCCGTTCCCCCCGCAGCGACGGATCGAGACCGGCTGCGCGGACGGCAGTTTCGGCGGCCGCCGGGCTACCGGCCCACGGGGTCAACGCAGCACGAAGCGTCTTGCGGCGCATAGCAAATGCAGCATCCACCACGGCAAACACCTCTTCGCGGCCGACGTCACTCGGCGGCGGATCACGGCGTTGCATCCGGACC
>JBATUU010000232.1:0-9208 GCA_049671385.1 Ornithinimicrobium sp.
GTTGGTGACCTTCCCACACGTCATCGCGGCAGCCTGGATGAGTGGTGGAGCCTTCATGCTCGGGATCGCTCTGTGGCAGCTCTGGCGGTCGGCCACGCCGCAGTCGGATACCCCGATGTACCGCAAAGCGGCCCGACTCGGTGCGGTTGCGGTGCTAGCAGGGGGACTGGCCACGGCGGTCACCGGTGACGTGCAGGGCAAGATCATCACTGAGGTCCAGCCGATGAAGATGGCCGCGGCGGAGGCCCTCTACGAGACCTCGCCGCAGGGCGAAGGGGCGCCCTTCTCGATCATCACCGTGGGCACCCCCGACGGGCTGGAGGAGCGGTGGGCGGTCACCGTGCCGAAGCTGCTGTCCTACCTGGCGACCGGCACCCTCGACGGCGAGGTCAAGGGCATCGACGATCTGCAGGATGAGTATGAGCTCGCCTACTCCGATGACGCGCTCACCGTGGCCGACAACTATCGCCCGGTGATCCCGGTGACCTACTGGAGCTTCCGCTGGATGATCGGCACTGGCATGGCTGCAGCCGGCATCGCGCTCCTCGCCCTGTGGATGCTGCGCGGCGAGCGCCGGTTGGAGCACCGAGCGTGGGCATGGGTCAGTGTTGCAGTCATCCTGCTCCCGGTGGCCGCCAACTCCTTCGGCTGGATCTTCACCGAGATGGGTCGCCAGCCGTGGCTGGTCTTCGGCGTGATGACGACCGCAACCGGGGTGAGCCCGGGAACGACCGCCTGGGAGGTCGGGCTCTCGCTGGCCACCCTGACCCTGCTGTATGGCGTGCTCGCCGTCGTCGAAGTGGGCCTGATTGTGCGCTACGGGCGCGCGGGTGCCGAGCCTGCGCCGACCGAGTCGCTCGATCCGTCCCAGCGCGACGATGACCAACCCTTCGTCTTCTCCTACTGACCGGAAGGTTGTCCTATGGAACTCACCACGGTCTGGTTCGTGCTGATTGCCATCTTGTGGATCGGCTACTTCGTGCTGGAGGGCTTCGACTTCGGCGTCGGCATGCTGTTTCCCGTCCTCGGCCGCGATGATGCGGCCGACGTCGCAGGCGGCGAGAGCGCCGAAACCAAGAAGCGAGTCATGCTCTCCACGATCGGCCCGGTCTGGGACGGCAATGAGGTCTGGCTGCTCACCGCCGGTGGTGCCACCTTCGCGGCCTTCCCGAACTGGTATGCCACGCTCTTCTCGGGGTTCTACCTTCCGCTGTTGCTTATTTTGGTGGCTCTGATCGTGCGCGCGTTGGGGTTCGACTATCGCGGCAAGGTCGACGACCCGATCTGGCGCAGACGATGGGACGCGGCCATCGTGTTCGGCTCCTTCGTGCCAGCGTTGCTGTGGGGGGTGGCTTTCACCAACATCGTGCGTGGGGTGCCGATCGATGCCGACATGGAGTACACCGGCACGTTCTTCACCCTCCTCAACCCAGCCGCACTGCTCGGCGGTCTCGTCACGGTGACCCTCTTCCTGACCCACGGGGCGCTCTTCCTGGCTCTGAAGACCGACGGGCCTATTCGCTGGCAAGCCCGCGGGCTCGCTGTGAAGATCGGACTGGCGGCGGCCCTCCTCGCGGTCGCCTGGCTCGGCGTCATTCACGCTGGCACCGGCAATACGGCCTCCTGGTTGGTAGCCGGTGTGGCAGCGATCTGCCTGGTCGCTTCATTGATCATGGCCTCCCGAGGCAGTGAGGGATGGGGTTTTGCCGGCACCTTCGCTGCCATCGGGTTGGCCGTCGCCTCGTTGTTCCTGGCGATGTTCCCGGACGTGATGCCGAGCACCACCGACCCTGCGTTCTCGCTGACCACGACCAACGCGTCTTCGACCGACTACACGCTGGGCATCATGACCTGGGTGGCCGTGATCTTCGTGCCAATCGTGCTCCTCTACCAGGCGTGGACCTACTGGACCTTCCGTAAGCGCGTCTCGGGACACCACATACCCACCGAGGTGGCAGCCGCAGCCAGACCGACACCACGCTGAATCCTTGACACGCCCTCAGCCCGGCCTGCTGATCCGGGTGGCACCGGCGACGCGCCCAGCACTCCTGCTCCTGATCGCTCTTGGGGTCGCTTCGGGAGTGGCCGCTCTTGTCGTCGCTGTGGGTATGGCGTGGCTGGTCACGTCCGTGGCTACGGGATCTGCGGTGACCATGCCGATCGCGCTCGTAGCCAGCGCTCTGCTGATCCGCGGGATATTGGCTGCTATCGGTGAGTCCGCAGCCCGGCAGGCTGGGCTCGCCTGCGCCTCGGCGGTGCGGTCGGCAGTGCTGAGCCGCTGGCTGTGCTTACCAGTTGAGTCACGGCCGGGAGGGCAGGAAGCCACGACCTTGGCGGGCGAAGGAGTCGAGGCTTTAGAGACATATGTTGCGCGATACGTGCCCGCGCTCGTGACTGCAGCCATTGTGCCTGCGCTGGCGCTCGGGATCTTGGCTGTGGTCGATATCTGGAGTGCTCTGGTCGTGCTGTTCACGCTACCGCTGCTGCCGCTCTTTGCTGCCCTGATCGGGATGCATACCCGCGATCAGACCCGGCACCGCATGGCCACGATGACGCAACTCGCCGGTCATTTCATGGACGTCGTCAAGGGCTTGCCCACGTTGGTGGCCTATGGCCGGGCCGAGCATCAGAGCACCGTCGTTCGTGATGTGGGCGATCGACACCGGCGAGCCACTGTGCGCACCCTGCGTACTGCGTTTTTGTCAACGGCCGCACTGGAGCTCTTGGCAACGATCTCGGTAGCGATGGTGGCTGTGGGAGTCGGACTGCGCCTGGCGTACGGCACGATCGACCTCCAGGTCGGCCTGACCGCGATCCTGCTCGCCCCCGAGGCGTACTGGCCCATCCGGCGTGTCGGGACCGAGTTTCACAACGCTGCTCACGGTGCGGAGGTATTGGACGACCTCAGCACCGAGCTCATCGCGCCGCCAGCGGGCCGCTACCCGACTCCGAGCGTCGATCCTGACGAAGTCAGCGGTGACCCCGAGGACATCATCGATGGTGGGGCGAAGAGCGCGGAGGACCAGACCACACTGGGGGTCCGGGGCGTTTCCTATGGATACCTTGGGAATGCCGACGTGTTGCACAAGATCACCCGAACAACGCCGAGCCGCCCCGGACTGACCGTCCTGACGGGTCCATCGGGCTGCGGCAAGTCGACCGTGCTGGAGTTGCTCGCAGGCTTGCGGACGCCGCGGGTCGGCGTGGTGACCTGTCCGCAGGCGCACCTGGCTGCTCAGCGACCCCTCCTGATCTCAGGCACGGTCTGGGAGAACTTCGCGCTCACTCGTGGCGCGACCCGTGAGAAGGCTGAGGCAACGCTGCGTGCGGTCAGCCTGTGGGAGATCGTCTACCCGCGCGGGGGCTTGGAGGCGGTGATCGGCGACGACGGGTTTGGCCTATCTGCGGGCCAGCGCGGTCGAATGGCCCTGGCTCGAGCGATGCTCAGCGACACAGCGGTCCTGTTGATGGACGAGCCGACGGCACACATCGCCGAGGACTCAGCCCCAAGGATCCGGGCGCTGATCGCCGATCTGGCACGGCAGCGTCCGGTGATCGTCGCCACACACGACCCGGCGCTGATCACGCTGGCTGATCATCGATGGGAGCTACGGCCGGCGGAACGGGCACGAACCCCCGAGGCGCCGATGGCGGTGGTGCAGACGCAGCAGCCAGCCACTGACTCAAGAGTCGCCCCTGCTGGCGCCACGGCGCAGGATCCGTCGCCTGCCCTGTGGATGGCCATCAGCCCACAGAATCGGCTCCGCCTCGCGTGCGCGCTCGGTGGGGCGTCGGTCGCCTCTGGGGTTGCCTTGACCGCCATCTCGGGCTGGCTGATCGTCCAGGCCTCCTCCCAACCCGTAGTGCTGACACTCCTGGTCGCCATCGTGGGCGTGCGCACCTTCGGCCTAGCCCGTCCACTGCTGAGGTACGCCGAACGTGTCGTCTCCCATGACGTGGCATTGGATGATCTGGCCCGCCGCCGGGCGGATCTCTTCGACAGCCTGGTCCCGCTCACCCCGGCCCGGCTGGGTCGCGGCAGCAGGGCCACCTTCTTGACCGCCGTGGTGCGCGACCTGGATGACGTCGTGGACGAGCAGGTCCGCGTACGCGTGCCCTGGGCCGCCACCGTGATCGCCAGTGCGGTGGCTATAGGGGTCCTTGCCTTCGCGCTTCCTTGGGCCGCTGTCGTTGTGGCCGTTGGCGCTGCCGCCGCGCTCGGGATCGGTGAGATCGCATCCCGATGGGAGCAATCGCGTCACGACGCCGCGGTACACCAACGAGGCGCCGTGCTCGCAGCGACGACCACCGTGGCCATGCACATCGACGCGATCCAAGCCGTTGGAGGATGGCTGCGAGCCGCACTCCACGCCGGTGTCGAAGACGGGCAATCCACTGACACCGAACGAGCCAGCGCGCGCGAAGCGCAGATCCTGGTCGATCTAGACAAGCGACAGGCGGACTACGCCCATGCCGAAACTCGCCTGATCCGGGTCCGCTGCTACGCGATTGCGGCCACGTGGGCCGTCGTAGCTGTCGTCACCGCTGCGGTGGCCGTGCTGGCAGCGACGGCCTTCGCCACAGGGCAGTTGTCCGCGCCCTGGGCTGCCCTGGTGGCGCTGACCCCGATGGCTTTGGCCGAGTCATGGACCGCACTACCGGAGATCAGCGGAGCGAAAGCCCGAGCCCGAGCCGCGCAGGACCGGCTGGATCAGGTCGTGTGTCAGCGCCCGGCCGTGGCATCACGATCCAGCACGTCGCTGAACGATCCCGCAACACCTCTAGAGATCGATAGTCTCAGCGCCCGCTGGGCTGCCCGGTTGGATGAGCCCGAGCATCTCGACCTGAAGGGACTCACGCTGCCCACCCTTGCGAGCGCAGATCGGCTGCAACTGACCGGGCCCAACGGGGTCGGCAAATCAACAGCGCTCGCCGTGGTGGCTCGTCAGCTGGACCCCGCATCAGGCTGCTACCGCGTTGCCGGTCGCGACACGCAACTGCTCAGCACGGACTCAGTCCAGTCCCGCATCGCCGTCGTCGATGATGAGCCGCATGCTTTCGCCGGGACGGTGCGGGCGAATCTAGCCCTCGCGGCGCCCGGGGCACGCGAGGAACAGATGCTGCAGGCCCTGCACGCCGTCGATCTGTCGACCTGGCTGGCCACTTTGTCTGATGGACTCGACACCGTGGTGCTGGGCTTATCCGGCGGGGAGCGAGCGCGGTTATCCATGGCGCGAGCCGTGCTTTCGCGCCGACCCATCGTGCTGATGGATGAGCCCACGGCCCATCTGGACGATGCGACTGCCGCACGGGCAGTTGCAGGGGTGTGCCGCTCGCGCCCCCTCGATGGGGCCGCAAACCATCGTCACCATGAGCCGACCGGACCCACCGTCGTCGCGGTAAGTCACCAGCTTCACTCCTGGCCAGGGTTTGCAACCGTGCAGATGGAAGCATGAGCAGATGAATCCTGCTCGAGGGGCCACGCACAAGCGCGGCTGGTTGCGCATCATCCTCGGCGTGGCGTGGCTGGGCGTAGCCGCCTGGTCGTGGCTAACGCGGGGCGAAACCTTGCTCGCGGGTCACCCTGCTCAGGCTGTCGCCCTCGTGATCGCAGCTCTCGTCGGTCTCTTACTCGTGATCTGGGGCGCTCGTGGGCCTCGAGCCCAGGGTCCTCGGGACCGGCGTCGTTGGCTCAGGGTCACCGGGGCGGTCCTCGGGGTACTGGTCAGCGTGACCCTTCTGAGCGCGTTGGTCTTCCTGCGCCCGTTCAGCGCTACACCAGATGCCATCGATGCAATGTCGGGGTCAGTTGAGGTGAAGGTCGCCGACTCCGCGACTCGGATCACACTGAGCCCTGGTGGGGATGGCGAATCTCCTACGTCGGTCGGCATGGTCTTCCAGCCGGGGGCCCGGGTCGACCCCCGGGCCTATGTGCCCTTGCTCAGTGAGATCGCCGCCACCGGACACCTGGTCGTGATCATCAAGCAACCCTTCAATATCGGCTTCACCGCGATCAACGCGCCATCAGAGATCATCGAAGACCATCCGGAGATCGCCCACTGGGCGCTGGCCGGTCACAGCCTGGGCGGTGTGGCCGGATCGTCGTATGCCGCAGACACCCAGGGCCAGGTGGACGCCGTGCTGTTCTGGGCGTCCTACCCGTTGGGGTCGTTGGCCGACAGCGATCTGGCCGTGACATCGATCTCGGGAAGCAACGACGGGCTGTCGACGCCGGCCGACATCGAGGAGAGCCGCAAGAACCTGCCCCCGGACACCACGTTTGTGCAGGTCGACGGTGCCGTGCACGCCTTCTTCGGTGACTACGGTCCGCAGGCCGGTGACGGTGAGCCGGCTGTGTCTCGGGCATCGGCTCAACGCCAGATCGTCGAGGCCAGCATCACAGCACTCGCGGCGCTGACTCCTTAGTCGCCAGCCCACGCTGAGACCGGTCGCCTCAGCCCCTATTGTTTGCTTCGCCGAGACCGATACTCTCAGCAGTGGCCGATACGGCCGCACGGACCTTCATACGAGGAGATGGCAATGGGTGACCAGGCGTGGATCTGGTGGTTGATCGCTGCGGTAATCATCGCGCTTGCACTCTGGATCTTTCTGACTCTCCGGCGGCGCAAAGCGCGGGAGCGAGCTGCCGAACTGCGCAAGAAGGCCAAAGCCGACGAGCCGGAGATCACTCAGCAAGAGGCGCAAGCCAAAGACGTTCAGGGCGCCGCCATCATGGCTCGCCGCGAGGCGGACGAACTGCAGGATGAAGCAGACCGGGCACACGGTCGCGCCCTCGCGTTGGAGGAGCGCGCCGGGATGGCGGTCGAGGAGGCTCGCGCCCGGCGCGATGAGCAGATGGACTCCTACCTCGACGCTGACCGGGTCGACCCCGACGCCAAGCGGTAACGCCTCGCCTGCACCCCGAGCCGGTGACCTCTGGCTGGGTGGAGCGCTCGGCCTCTGGGAAGATGGACGTATGGCCTCATTGCTCGATATCACGCCTCCCCCTGCCCTCGGCGCCCTCGATGGTCGATATCGGCGGGTGGTTGCCGGGCTGATCGAGCACTTGTCGGAGCCAGCGCTGAACCGGCAGCGACTGCATGTCGAGATCGAGTGGCTGATCTATCTGTGCAGCCATGAGGTCATCCCGGGATCGGGTCAGCTCAGCGAGGACGAACAGCGCGCCTTGCGCGGCCTGATCGAGGGCTTCGACGGGCAGACCGTGGCGGATTTGGCGGCCATCGAGGCAGTGACCGTGCATGACGTCAAGGCGATCGAGTACTTCCTGCGCGAAGCGCTGACCGAGCATCTCGACGGACGTGACGATGTTGCCGAGCTGGTGCACTTTGCCGCCACGTCCGAGGACATCAACAACCTCTCGTATGCATTGATGGTGCGCGGTGCGGTGAGCGAGGTCTGGCTCCCGGCAGCCCGGGCGCTCGTCGGCCAGGTCAGCGTGATGGCAGGTGCGCTGGCAGACATGCCGCTGCTGGCGCACACCCACGGTCAACCGGCCACTCCAACCACGATGGGCAAGGAGCTCGCCGTGCTGGCCAATCGGTTGCGCCGACAGGGACGGCGGATCGAAGCATGCGAGTACCTCGGCAAGTTCAATGGCGCCACCGGCACCTATGGTGCGCATCTGGCGGCCGTGCCCGGCGCCGACTGGCAACGGATCAGCGAGGAGTTCGTCACCGGCCTCGGGTTGACCTGGAATCCGCTGACCACCCAGATCGAGAGCCATGACTGGCAAGCCGAGTTGTATGCCGACATCGCCCGGTTCAATCGGGTGTTGCACAACCTGTGTACCGATCTGTGGTCCTACATCTCGATGGGGTACTTCGCGCAGGTCCGTGGACAGGGCAGCGTCGGTTCATCGACCATGCCGCACAAGGTCAACCCGATCCGGTTTGAGAACGCAGAGGCCAATCTCGAAGTATCGAACGCCTTGCTCGATGTACTGGCGACGACACTGGTGACCTCCCGCTTGCAGCGCGACCTGACCGATTCCTCGATGCAGCGCAACATCGGCACCGCGTTGGGGCACTCACTCCTGGCGCTGGACAATGTCAGCAAGGGGCTAGCCGGTCTCGACGCCAACGCCGAGGCGATGGCGGCCGATCTGGAGTCCAATTGGGAGGTGCTGGCCGAGCCGATCCAGTCCGCGATGCGCGCGCTGGCCGCCCAAGGCGTCGAGGGCATGGCCAATCCCTACGACCGGCTCAAGGAGCTCACGCGGGGGCGCCGAATCAACGGTGAAGACCTCAGGGAGTTCGTCCGCGGCCTCGGACTGCCAGCCACCGAAGAGCAGCGACTGGTCGAGCTGACGCCGGCTTCGTACGTGGGCCTGGCTCCTGATCTGGTCAAGCACCTGTCCTGAGAGCTCGGGGCCGATACCTCAGAGCTCGAGGCTGGTGGGTCGACTCCCCGGTCGCCGATGAGTGATCTCACCGCCGCCCCTCATCCGGTGTGGCTGCGGATGTTGTACCCGGTAGTGGTCCACGACATGGACAGGGTGAAGCGGTCCGCGCGGATCGTGGTGCGCCGACATTCGATGGGCTTGCCGCGCCACAGCCCGGTGCGCTCGATGACGAGTGCTGCGGTTGCGGGGGCGACGTTGAGTTGGGTGGCCCTGGCTTCGGTGAGATTGGTGGCGGTGATCCGCTCGTGGCCACCGTCCGGACGAGGGATGTCTCGTCGTTCGAGCTCGTCATACAGAGCCGTGTGTCCGAAGTCGGTCTCGAGCAGTGGCGCGCCAATCTGCCCTGGGAGCCACACGCAGTCGTGAGCGAGCGGCTCGCCGTCGGCGAGACGGATCCGTTCCAGAGCGAACAGTTCGGTCTCTGGCGGCACGTCGAGACGAGCCGCAGCCTCCGGCTCGATCGCGAGTGTGCGGGCCAGGACGATGCTCTCCTGGGTCATGCCACGAGCTTCGACCTCCCGAAAGAGGGAGTAGATGCTGCCCAAGGGCTGCTCGATCTCGGTGGCCATGACCTGGCTGGAACGACCTGGGCCAGAGCTCACCAGCCCGGCCTCACGAATGCGTCTCAACGCCTCTCGAACGGTATGCCGGGACACTCCGTACTCGGTGCGCAGTGCGGCCTCACCTGGAAAAGCGTCGCTGAACTCGCCACTGGCAAGGCGCCGCACCAGGTCGGCATGCACTTGTGCCCATAGCGGTTCCCGGTTGGCTCGATCGATCGTGCTC
>JBATUU010000233.1:0-3748 GCA_049671385.1 Ornithinimicrobium sp.
GTCTGGATCGACCGAGGTGAAGACGGGGCTGAACGGTAGCTTGACGAAGAGTTCGCCATCCACGGCGACCGTCGGGACGTCGGCCTGCACACCTGCGATCTTGGCGGTGATGGTGCCATCAAACGCAGCCGGGTCCGTCGTGCCGGCACCGTCGGCTTCGATGACGTAGGCACTCTCCTCCTCAGGCAGGTCACTACCTTCAAGGATCAAGGAGGCAGAGCCGGCTTCCCCCAGCACGTCATACGCCTGGTCCAAGCGATCTTGCGCGGTCGGTGCGGCCGTGGTGGCTTCCGGCTCTTCGGGGTCCTCGGAGTCCGAGCACGCTGCAACGCCCAGCAGAAGCACACCCATAGCAGCGGCACTGAGTCCGCGTCGGGCTCGGTGGGCTTGGGTCGTCCGGCTGCTCATGGGTTCCCTTGATTGGTGGTGGTCGTCGCTGCTCCTAGTATGCCGCCCGCCCCGCGAACTCGATCTGGCTGGCCGCTCTCGCAATGCCGCCGAACCTAGGGCCGCCTGTCGCACTTGCCCTGACTGTCTGGGCCGGGCTGGTCGTCGTCCTCGTGGACCAGCACCTCATGGCGCAGCTACACATAGAAGAAGCCGAGCCCGATGAAGGCGATCATCAACGCCAAGGCGATCCAGGAAGTTGCTGGCATGCCACCATGGTGCCCTACCCGCCTGAGAGGGAGTATCAGTCGAAGGTGAGCTCTGCGGTGCCTGGGTCGACCGCGACAGTGACTGAGGATCCATCGGCCACTGAGCCATCGAGGAGGCTGCGAGCCAAGGCGTCACCGATCTGCGTCTGGATCAGCCGACGCAACGGCCGAGCCCCGTATGCCGGGTCGTAGCCCCGCTCCGCTAGCCACGCAGCCGCGTCGTCGGTGACATCAAGAGTGATCCGCCGATCGGCCAAACGGTCCGCCAACATCTGCACCTGCAACCCCACGATGGTCGCCAGTTCGTCCCGGGTGAGGGCATCGAAGACGACAACCTCATCGAGCCGGTTCACGAACTCCGGCTTGAACGCCGTGCGCACACTGGCCATCACCTGCTCGCGCTTGGTGTCGGCATCCAGGGTCGGGTCGATCAAGAACTGGCTGCCGAGGTTGGACGTCATCACCAGCAGCACGTTGCGAAAGTCCACGGTGCGACCTTGGCCATCGGTCAACCGGCCGTCATCGAGCACCTGCAGCAGAATGTCGAACGTCTCCGGGTGAGCCTTCTCGACCTCGTCCAACAACACCACCGAGTAGGGACGTCGGCGGACAGCTTCGGTCAACTGCCCACCCTCTTCGTAGCCCACATAGCCCGGGGGTGCGCCGACCAACCGGGCAACCGCATGGCGCTCGGCATACTCGCTCATGTCGATCCTGACCATCGCTCGCTCATCATCAAAGAGAAAGTCCGCGAGCGCTTTGGCGAGTTCGGTCTTGCCGACGCCCGTCGGGCCGAGGAACAGGAACGAGCCCGTGGGCCGGTCGGGGTCGGCGATGCCGGCTCGAGAACGGCGGACCGCGTCGCTGACCGCCCGGACGGCCTCTCGCTGTCCGATGAGCCTCTCCCCGAGGACGTCTTCCATCCGCAGCAGCTTCGCTGTTTCACCCTCCAAGAGCCGCCCGGCGGGGATGCCGGTCCAAGACGCAACAACATCGGCAATGTCGTCAGCGCCGACCTCCTCCTTGACCATCGGCTCCTGCTCGGTCTTGACACTGCTCGACTCGGCTTCCTGAGCCTCCTCCAACTCGGCACTGGCAGCCGGAATCTCGCCGTAGAGCACCCGCGAAGCCCCGGCATAGTCGCCTTCGCGCTGCAGCCGCTCAGCGGTGGTGCGCAACTCATCCAGGCGTTGCTTCAACTCACCGACCCGGTTGAGTCCCGAACGCTCGGCTTGCCAGCGCGCTTCCAGGGCTGCCAACTGCTCTTGCTGATCAGCCAACTCCGCACGCAACCGCGCGAGGCGCTGCTTGGAGGCTTCATCGGTTTCCTCGGCGAGGTGCAGTTCTTCCATCGTGAGCCGGTCCACCGATCGGCGCAGCTCGTCGATCTCCACTGGGGAGGAGTCGATCTCCATTCGCAGTCGAGAGGCTGCCTCATCAACGAGGTCAATGGCCTTGTCCGGTAGTTGGCGGCCGGTGATGTAGCGATCGGATAGCGTCGCCGCAGCCACCAAAGCCGAGTCTGCGATGGCTACTTTGTGGTGCGCCTCATACCGTTCCTTGAGGCCGCGCAAGATCGCGACGCTGTCATGCACGCTCGGCTCACCGACGTATACCTGCTGGAAGCGGCGCTCCAGAGCGGCGTCCTTCTCGATGCGTTCGCGGTATTCGTTGAGCGTGGTCGCGCCGACCAGCCGCAACTCACCCCGAGCCAACAGCGGCTTGAGCATGTTGCCCGCGTCCATCGCGCTCTCCCCCGTCGCGCCTGCACCGACCACGGTGTGCAACTCGTCGATGAACGTGACGATTCTCCCGTCGCTGGCCTTGATCTCGGCCAACACCGCCTTCAGCCGCTCCTCGAACTCACCGCGATATTTGGCTCCAGCGACCATGGCGCCGAGGTCGAGTGAGATCAGTTGCTTGCCCCGCAGTGACTCCGGCACGTCTCCGGCGACGATTCGCTGGGCCAGACCCTCGACGACGGCAGTCTTGCCCACGCCAGGCTCGCCGATCAGGACCGGGTTGTTCTTGGTTCGTCGGGACAGGACCTGGATGACCCTTCGGATCTCGCCATCTCGGCCGATCACAGGGTCGAGTTTGCCCTCTCGAGCCACGGCAGTCAGGTCGGTGCCATATTTGACCAGCGCGTCGTAGGTTGCCTCCGGATCGGCGGAATCAACGGTGGCCCCGCCACGCATGACGGGAATCTGTTGCATCAACGCCTCGGCGTCGATGCCGAAGGAGCGGTCGGCAGCGAGCGCCACCAGGAGGTGGTCCGTGGAGATGTAGGTGTCGCCGAGGGTCTTCATCGCCTGCTGTGCCGCGGTCAGGACTGCCAAGGATCCGCGTGAGAGCTGCGGGTTGGGCACGCTCGCCCCTGCGATGGTCGGCAGTCCGGCGAGTGCCTGCTGGGCTGCGGCGCCGACGGCTGCACGAGAGGAGCCGGTCGACTCCAGCAGCGGGCCGGTCGTCGTGTCGCTCTGGTCCAACAATGCACTGAGTATGTGCGCAGGCTCCGCATTCTGATGGCTAGCGGTCGCAGCCTCACGCACGGCTGTGGACAGGGCCTCCTGGGCTTTGGTGGTCAGCTGTAGATCCATCGGTATGCGCGTCCCCTTTCTGGACATGGCCGCGGGTGTGAGGTCTCTATGGAAGACAACCTATCCAAAGTTGAGTCTATTCCGCTCAACTCTTGCCTCCAACGCTCTCACTATGTCTTGCACGCTCTCATGCTGCTTTGAGGTGGTGAGAGCGTGCATAACCTCGTGAAAGCAGGCGTGGGGTTGATCTCGCGTCGCCCACCACGACCGAACAGTGCATGCTCGCCTGAATCGAATACCCATCAACGACCACCCGGAGGCTCGTGTGCTCCACGACGACATCTCTGACCTGTACAGGGTCCTAGCCACCACTCTGTTCGCTTACGTATGGCTGGTGTTTGTTCTGCGCTTCAGCGGCAAACGCACCTTGGCCCAACTCAACGCCTTCTACTTCATTGTCACCGTTGCCCTCGGCTCCGTTCTGGCTTCCGTGTTGCTGAGTGAGCCAGTGGCTTGGTCTGAAGGTGCCCTCGCCATGGCCTTACTGGCTGC
>JBATUU010000234.1:0-4718 GCA_049671385.1 Ornithinimicrobium sp.
GGACGAACACTGTGCGCTCGTCCCCCACGAAGCGGTGGAGCTGAGAGTCGAACTAGGCGATGGTGCCCGAGCCGACGCTGACGACGTTCTGACGACGGCTACGTGCCATCGACGCTGCGCCAACACCGATCAGGATCAGCGACCCAGTTCCGCTCAACAGCGCCCACATGGGGATGGCGCCATCTGCTGCGGTGCCACCGGCACCTGTTGCAACGCCACCACCGGGCATCACGTCCTCACCGGCGTTGACCGAGGAGTTACTCGGCAGCGCCAGGTAGGGGAAGGTGTCACCGAAGGCCACGTTGTTGGCGTTGACTCCGTCACCGGTGGCCAGGGCCTCGACGAGCTCGCCACTTTGCGCGGCGCCCATCAGTGCCTGGATCTCGATGTCGACGACATCATCGGCCAAACGGCGACCGTTCGGGAAGCCGGCCAGGTCTCCAGCCAACACACCCAGGCGGTTCGGCTCGGCCGTCGGCGGCACGGTCAGGTTCAACCGCATCATCTCCGAAGGCACGAATGAGTCAGCCTCCACATCACCGTTGAGCACCTGAGAGTTCAAGTCGGCCTTGATCGGGCCCGTGGACTCTGCGATACCGGTGAGGAAGATCTGCTGGATGTCTTCACGAGGACCCTCGGGCGCGGGAACGCCGTAGATGGCCTCGATCAACTGCGGCAGCTCCGGCTCGAGCACCCGGTCCAGCACAGCGCCGTCTGCAGCGCCTGCATCCATGTCCGGGCTGATGCCGTTGAACGCGTCCTTGAGGGCGGCAGGGACGACGACCTCGTTGACCAGCGGCATACCCAAGCGGGACACCTGGACGTGGTCACCCTCAGGGGTGGCCGTGCCGGGCTCCAGCGTCAGACCTTGCTTGCTGGTCGTGCTCCACACGCCGACGACCGGGTTGGTCGAGGAGTCTCCATTGAGGGCGACCTCGTCGATCGGCACCTGGAGGGCAACCGAGTTGACGTTGTAACCGGCGAGGGTGTCCTCACCGGTCAGCGACAGGTCGGCCCCGTAGAGCAGGTCGAAAACGCGTAGGTCGAGGAAGAAGGGGTCATCACTTTGACCGGCGAACGTTTTACCTCCGCCTTCTACTTCGGTGATCGACGCGTCACGCAAAGCCCCATAGTCCGGCATGGAGGCCGGCCCGACATTTGAAGGCGCAACCGGGCCGGTGGCGATTTCAGTCTCTGAGTCGCCCTCGATTTTTGTCAGCGTGAAACTCTGCCTAAAGAGCAGGTTTTCGTCGTCCAAAGATTCGACCGGACCATTGTTGTACAGGAACGTGTCGGTGCCGCGCTGATCATCGGTAGTAAACGTCCAGCGATAGGTGATGTCTGGAGTGGCATCGCCATTGCTGTCAATGTTGATGTCATACCAAGACCCGTCCTCCCACGGGTAGAAGTTCGGGCCGCCGTTGGGCTCGGAGAAGGGTGCCCAACTGGCGACCAAGGTCACCGTCTCAGGGTCATCCGGGCTGACGAAAGCATACGTATCCGTGTTGTCGTGCACCGGATCGTCCGCGATAAGCGGCGCTTCCCGGTGGCTGGATGCACCAGCAAAGTTGGGCAAACCGCCGGCAAGTGCGACCGCCATGAGAGCGGAACCGGTAGCCAACATTGCCTTGGCTGGACGGCTCCGTCCTGGCGTTTGGGATTGTTCAGACATGCTGATCCTCTCGGGGACGCCACCTCGAAAGAGATGGGTATTATCCTGACGCGCACATGCACCCGTTCGGACGAATTCAGTTGTCGTCCAGACATAATTGGCATACACGTGCTGTTCGACCATGCGTCAGCATTGGCCCGAAATCCAACTCTGCTTACTCAATCGTTATGCGAATTGTCAAAACATGACCAAAGATAGGCACGCCGAATACATCGACGGCAATTTTCGGTTCACAGTTTCCGACAATTCTTCGGTTTTCGTCGCTCTTGCAGGGTGATTCGGAGCCGATCAGCAAGCGGATTGGACGCGTTGCCTCACAGGTTGCGCTGGTGGCGAAGCCCGGGCATGCAGGGACCCCCCGCGTACCTGGAAGAGCTCACCTGCCCTTGCTGCATTCCTGCCCTGGGGGAGTTCAGTGAGGTACCACCACACGAGGGGTCTGGGCTCGAGTCTAGAGGAGTCCGTCGTCGCAGCGTAACCGCGTGCCATCGATCGATAGTGCACCTCTACGGTGCACACCTTCAACGCATCAAGGCGCCTTACACGTCGCACTAGTGCGTTAACGACGTCCCATGGACGGCACCCCGCCCATACCGGCCAGACACAGCGATTTCTGCGTGGCCGCGCCGCTCAGGTAACCTCTCCGGCGGAGGATTCGCATAGTGGCCTAGTGCGCACGATTGGAAATCGTGTTGGGGTTGAAACCCCTCAGGGGTTCAAATCCCCTATCCTCCGCCAGTTGTCGCAGTCTGTGCTGCGCTCTATCGTCGGCGTCTCGCTGTGCCGAAGACGTTGCGGCTTATCTCGCGGCCGATCACAGTGCCTGCCGATCGCATCGCTGATCGAAACGCGGAGGATCCGACGAGCTTGCCGAGCATGGATTCGCCATCTTCGCAAGCGGTCGACCCCTGAGGTGATTGCTTGCTCGTGGCGGCCCCGCCCTCCTCGGGCCACCGACCGTCTGCCGCTGCCTGCTCCAACTCCGTGTCGATCTCGGAGCCTGTCTCGCCACTACCCGTCGCCGCGGCTCCTCCTTGCGACTCCTCCTGCGCCGCTGCCTCCATCCGGGCAGCGAGCTTTTCGTATGCTGACTCGCGATCGAGCGCCTCGCCATACTTTGGGAGCAGCGACGATGCCTGCACCACGCCATCGAGCACGTCGGTCTCGCTTGGCCCCATCGTCGACTGCGGTGCTCGTAGCATCGTCCACGCGACGGGGGTGGGCGCGCCTCGCTCAGAAAGCACCGTCACGATCGCCTCGCCGGTGCCGAGGTTCGTCAGCGCCTCTTCGAGGTCGTACGAGCTGGTCGGGAAGGTCGAGACCGTCGCTTTGAGGGCCTTGGCGTCGTTCGGGGTGAAGGCACGCAGGGCGTGCTGGACTCGGTTGCCGAGCTGCGAGAGCACGCCATCGGGGACGTCGGTCGGGTTCTGCGTGACGAAGAAGACGCCGACCCCCTTGGACCGGATCAGGCGCACGGCCTGCTCAACGGCCTTCAAGAAGGCGTCCGAGGCATCATCGAAGAGCAGGTGAGCCTCGTCGAAGAAGAACACCAACTCTGGCTTGTCCTGATCACCAACCTCGGGGAGATCCTCGAACAACTCGGCGAGCAGCCACATCAGGAACGTCGAGAAGACAACCGGCTTATCCCGCACACTGGGCAGCTCCAGGGCGGTGATCACCCCGAGTCCCTCGTCGGTAGTACGCAACAGGTCGGCCACCTCAAACTCCGGCTCACCGAAGAAGCCTTCGGCGCCCTGGTCCGAGAACGTGATGAGCTCACGCAGGATCACACCCGCGGTCGAGGTCGCCAGTCCGCCAAGCGACTTCAAGTCGGCTTTGCCCTCATCGGAGATCAGGTGCTGAACGACGGCCTGCAGGTCCTTGAGGTCCAGCAGTGCCAAGCCCTGCTTGTCGGCGTAGTGGAACACCAGCCCCAGACTGGACTCCTGGGTGTCGTTCAGACCAAGCACCTTAGACAGCAACACGGGCCCAAACGCGCTGATGGTGGCCCGAATCGGCACTCCGGCACCCTCCTCACCCAAGCGTAAGAACTCCACCGGGTATGCGGTGGGCGCCCATTCCTGGCCGAGCCCCTGCATCCGTTCATCGATTTTGGCGTGTCCCGGGCTGGGCGTGGCCAGACCGGACAGATCTCCTTTGACATCGGCCAAGAACACCGGGACACCAGCCGCCGACAGTTGCTCGGCCATCAGCTGCAAGGTCACGGTCTTACCTGTGCCAGTGGCACCGGCCACAAGTCCGTGGCGGTTCATCGAGGCCAACGGCAGGGCCACCTGTGCCTCGGGCACGCTGACCCCCTCGGCTACTGCGGCGCCCAACACCAGGCTTGGGCCTTCGAACGCATACCCCTGGGAGATTGCATCGATCTGAGTCGGCTCGTCTGTGCTCATCCCGCAGACTCTACTGAGATCGCCCGAGGGCAGTTTCACCCATCGCGGGAGGCCGCTGCGCCGTACACTCAGGCAGTGATCTTCAAGGGTGTGGGCCAGGACCGCCCCTACCCACCACACGCCTTGACCAATCCTGCCGACTGGGCTCACCTCGCGCCGCGCATGCTGCGGTTGGAGGAGCTGATCACCACCAGAGCACACCTGGATCTGCAAGCGCTCCTGAGCCAGGACTCCACGTTCTATGGAGACATCTTCTGTCACGTCGTGCAATGGCGAGGGGATTACTACCTCGAGGATGGTCTTCACCGGGCGCTGCGGGCCGCGCTGCAAGGGCGCCCAGCGGTGCATGGGCGTGTCCTGGAGCTGGACTGACAGCTTCGAGGGCTAGTTTGGTCGACCATGGGATACGTACGCACCGGTGGCATGTCGACGGCTGCCCGCCGGCGGCGCCGGACCACTGCGTTGGTCCTCACCGGGCTCGTGGTCTTGCTGTTGATCGCACTCGCCTACGCCATTGCTGTCTACCAGGGCTGGGGGTCAGGCGACGACAGCGACGCCGAGAACGGTCAGGCGACCGCCACGGCACCGCTGCTGCAACCGGCAGATGTGGCGGTCAATGTCTACAACGCCAAGGG
>JBATUU010000235.1:0-10406 GCA_049671385.1 Ornithinimicrobium sp.
ACCCTGAGACGGGCGAGGAAGTGGCCCGTGAGGAGCGCTCCATCATCGTCTTGTCCGAAGGGCGACTGATGAACTTGGGCAATGCCACCGGGCACCCAAGTTTCGTCATGTCGAACTCGTTCTCCAACCAAACGTTGGCCCAGATCGAGCTGTTCACCAAGGGCGAGGAGTATCCGCTCGGGGTTCACGTGCTGCCCAAACACCTTGATGAAGAGGTCGCTCGGCTGCATTTGGAGGCCCTCGGAGCCGTGTTGACTGAGTTGACCAAAGAGCAAGCGGAGTACCTTGGGGTGGACGTGGCCGGCCCATACAAGTCGGACCACTACCGCTACTGATCCCGATCCCTGGATGAGCGAGAGGCGACGACGTGAACCCTCGAATCCTGGTCGTTGACGACGACCAGGCCTTGGCCGAGATGCTCGGCATTGTGCTGCGCAAAGAGAACCTCAACGTGGCGCACTGTGCCGATGGCGGCCGTGCCTTGATGATGTTTCGTGAGTTCCGGCCCGATCTGGTGTTGCTGGATGTCATGTTGCCCTCGATCAATGGCGTGGAGGTGTGTCGTCAGTTGCGCGCTGAGTCTGGTGTTCCGATCGTGATGCTGACCGCCAAAACCGACTCCACCGATGTCGTGGCCGGCCTCGAAGCGGGAGCGGATGACTACGTAGTCAAGCCATTCAAGCCGCAAGAGCTGATGGCTCGCGTCCGCGCTCGACTGCGCCGCGTCGATCGGTATCGCGAAGAGCAGTTGCGTGTAGGTGACGTGCTGATCGACGTCTCCGGCCACGCCGTCACCCGCGGCGGCGAGGCTGTGCCGTTGACGCCGCTGGAGTTCGACCTTCTCGTGGCACTGGCCAGCCGGCCCAACCAGGTCTTCGACCGCGAGTCTCTGCTGGAGCAGGTCTGGGGCTATCGCCACGCCGGGGACACCCGGTTGGTGAACGTGCACGTGCAACGGCTACGTTCCAAGATCGAGAAAGATCCGGAGAATCCGCAGATCGTGGTGACTGTTCGTGGCGTCGGATACAAGGCCGGTCCTGGCTAAGCGAGGCCGGGCCGCATCGCAGAGCGCTCGCCTTGCTGCATCCGCCATCCGACGGATGCAGTCATGGTGGCGCTCCTCGCTGCGAGTCAGAGTGTTGGTCAGCACCCTGGTGCTGGGCACGATCACTGTTGGTCTGATGGGAACGCTGTTGTATCAGCAGGTAGCCAGGGGCTTGGTCGAGCAGGCAGTGGAGCGAGCGGAAACCGAATCAGCTAGACAGGTTCAACAGGCTCAGGAGTTGTTCGACGCCACGGATCGACGAGATGACTTCGGGCTGTCCGCCTCGGCGCTGGAGACGATCAACCAAGTCGGTCAAGTCGGTGAAGGGGGGAGCAGACGGGCTCTGCTGGTGCAGTCCCTGGATAGCGAACGCGACACGCTGATCTCGCCGATCAGCGTTGGTGGTCTGGCCGTTGCGGATGCGCCCCTCCCACTGCGCGAGGCGTTGCGCGAGTCGCCGGGCCTGCAGCAGATCATGGTCTCGGAGGTACCGGGCTTGGGGCCGGATTCGGCGCGGACGTCGGTTTCCGTGGCATCTCGGGTCCAGATACCGCGAGCCGGACCATACGACCTGATTCTGGTCTACCCGATGGACCGAGAGCAGGACATCTTGGACCTGGTCAGAGAGTGGTTCGTGATCGGCGCAGTAGGTCTGCTGGTGCTCGTAGGGCTACTTGCATGGTTGGCTACCCGACTGGTGACCGGGCCGGTGGGGCAGGCTGCCAGCGTGAGTCAGGACCTTGCGCGGGGCCAACTGGACGAGCGGATGGACGTGTACGGCCGCGATGAACTGGCTCGGTTGGCGATGTCGTTCAACACGATGGCTGACAGTTTGCAGCAACAGATCGTGCAACTTGAACAACTCTCGCGACTACAGCAGCGCTTCGTCTCAGACGTGTCGCACGAGTTGCGAACCCCGTTGACCACGATCCGGATGGCCGGGGATATGTTGCACGCCTCTCGAGAGGACTTCAGTGCCCCGGTAGCCCGATCAGCGGAGTTGCTAGCTGGTGAGTTGGATCGCTTCGAGGAGTTATTGGAGGACCTGCTCGAGATCAGCCGCTATGACTCGGGTGTCATGGTTATGGAGCCACATCCGGTCGACCTCGTCGCGCTGACCTCAGATGTTGTCGGATCGGTCGATGCCCTGGCGCGACGCGAAGGCAGTCACATACGGGTGCAATCGGGTCCACAACTGACGGTGTCGATGGACCCACGCCGGGTCACCCGCATCTTGCGCAACCTGCTGATGAACGCGATTGAGCACGGCGAGGGCGGCCCGATCGATGTGCTGTTCGCCTCGGACGATGAGGCTGTTGCCGTCTGCGTCCGCGACTACGGTGTGGGGTTGTCCCAGGAGCAGGCCGCCCGCGTCTTCGAGCGCTTTTGGCGCGCTGACTCAGCACGTGTGCGCACCACGGGTGGCACCGGGTTGGGACTGGCGATCGCCCGCGAGGATGCCCGACTTCATGGCGGTCACTTGGAGGCTTCGGGCGAGCCGGGTGAGGGCGCCTGTTTCAGGCTCACTTTGCCTCGGCGCCAGGATCAGCCATTGCCCAGCACACCCGTGCATCCTCTGCAGTGGGAGCACGTTCCGAGTGCTCGCACCGGCCAGGAGGTGAACCAGTGATGTTCATTCGTCGTCGCTCCTGGCCGCTGGCGGTGCTGATTGCCACGCTGAGCCTGCTGGTCGGCTGCGCAGGGTTGCCGACCGATGACTCTCCTCGAGCCGGGCAACCGGTGCTGAGCCAACCCCGACAAGAGATCCAAGTGCGACCCGAGGGGCCATCACAAGGTGCCACACCGGAGCAGATCGTGCGCGGCTTCCTGCTGGCCAATATCAGTTTCGCCGACAGCCACGAGGTGGCACGCGCATACCTCACGGACTCGCTTGCATCGTCCTGGGTACCCACAGACAATGTCGTCATTCACACGGGTGAGCCCGAGTTGAGCTCCCTTGGTGAGGGCGTGATTCGCGCTCAAGTGCCGGTGCAGGGTCTGCTTGACGACGGTGGCCAGTTGACCGAAGTGCCCACCAGTGACGTGCGGTCCGAGGACTTCGTGTTGACGCAGATCGATGATCAGTGGCGGATCACCGAGTTCCCGGATGGATTCGGGCTGTGGCTTTCGGTCAGCGCCTTCGAAGCCCAATATCGCAGCGCCTCAGTGAACTATCTGTCCACTATCGAGGACGCCTTCATCCCGGATGAGCGATGGTTCTCTCGAGACGACGGTCTGCCCACCGCATTGGCCCGGGCTCTCCTTGTGCCGGTGCCCGAATATCTCGAGGGCGTGGTCCGGACCGCGACGGGGGAAGGCACCAACCTCGTCGCTGGAGCGGTGCCGCTGGACCCGGCCACAGGGACCGCCACAGTCAACCTGCAAGGCCCTGGGCTGACCGAGGAGCCGGATCAGGTGCGTGATCTTTATGCCTCCTTCACCTCCACATTAGGTCAGGCTGCGGGCGTGCGCGCTGTCCAGATCCAGGTCAACGGACAGCCGCTGGCTGTGCCGGGGATTGCCGGACCCGTGCAGTCGGTGGAGGACCTAGGCTTCACCTCCACCAGGAATGGTCCGGGATACGCAGTGCTGCGCATCGCCGAAGCGTTGACAGCCGTTAACCCCGACGATTTCGCCTTGCGCAATCTGCCCACCGATGAGCAAGAAGCGCTGGGGCTGCCCGACGTCTCCTCCGAGTGGTTCGATCTGGAGATGAATGTGGCAGCCACAGAGTTCGCGGCGGTCAACGCCGACCGAGACATCATGTGGCGTTCAAGCCGTGAGACTGAAGTCCTGCGAACTGACATCGGCAGTGATCTGAGCAGTCCGGCCTTCGACGGGTTCGACTCGTTGTGGGTGGCCGGCCGCAGCGCCACTGGACCTCGGGTCTGGACCATAGATACCCGGGACGGACCGTCAGGGCTCGCCGCTGCGCTGACCATAGAGTGGCTCGAGCCGCAGATGTCCTTGGATGCGCTGGCCATTGCCCCCGATGGGCACCGCATCGCGCTGGTGATCTCGGAGGGCGAGGACCAACGACTCGCCCTCGCCGGGGTCCTTCGAGATGAGGACGGTCGTCCGATCGGGGTGACGGCTCCACAGACCTTGGCTGCACCGCTGACCACCCTGGGGAGCGTGACGTGGGCATCCCAGGACTCATTGGCCGTGCTGGGCCAGCGCAACGAGGATGATGGGGACACGCCCTATCTGCTACCACTCGGAGGATGGCTCAGGCCGTTGCAGGTCCAGGACGGTGCGACCAACCTGGTCGGCGTTCCCACCAGCACTGCCTACGACCTCTTCCTGGTCACCGGCGAAGGCCGTGTCTATACGCCAGAAGGTGCATCGTGGTTTCCCTACCGCAATGCCGATGACTTCATTGTGCCTGCAGGCTCCTCAACCTGAGCTGCACTGTCCACAAGCCCTGGGTTGGCGTTCGGCAATCCTGAGAGGCTGCCAGGGTGCGCGCACTGCTCGACCTCCTTCTCAGTCGAGTCTGCGCGGGATGCTCGACACCGGACGTTGCGGTGTGCCAAACCTGCCAGGGGAGTTTGGATCGAGCCCTGCCGAGATTGTCTATGCCCGATCCTGAGCCGTCTGGGATGCCGTCGACGTGGGCAGCGGCACCGTATTCTGACCGATTGCGCAACGTCATCCTGGCGTGGAAAGACGCTGACCGAGGGGACCTGGCCCCAGTCCTAGCACCCCTCTTGGCACGAGCTATCGCCCAAGCGCTCCTCGACAGACCAGCGGTCACCGCAGCGATCAGGACTCAGCGGCCCCTGGTGATCGTGCCGGTGCCCTCTCGGGCGGCAGCCGTGCGTGCTCGAGGTCGCTGGCCGGTGAGCGAGCTGGTCGCCGCGATGCAGACCAGCGTGGGTCATACCCACGCGTTGGTGAGCGCGCCGGCGCTACGCCTCGCCAGCACAGGTCGTGACCAGGCCGGGCTTTCGCAGCGCGATCGAGCCTGGAACGTGAACCATGCCATGCGCCTTGATCGCAGGCACTGCGCGTCAATCGAGGGAGCACTGTGCATGGTGGTGGATGACATCGTCACAACGGGCCATACCCTCGCTGAGGCAGCGCGCGTGCTCCGATCCAGCGGTGCGACAACGGTGTTGGCCGCGACTGTGGCAGCCACCGCGCGTCGTGTGCCCAGGTAGCCAAGAACAGTCGGGGCTACCGGAGTTTCGCGGCTACCGCCTCGCGACTAGGGTGAGTAGATGAAAGCCCGAGGCGGTGCCGGTGCTCCACAGACCGGCTGCTGCGCTCGCGTGTCGGCAGGATTGGGGGGTGGGATTGAGGACATTTCCGTGTAGTCGGACCCAGAAGTATCGCTCACCCTTTCGCTAGGAGTACCCATGGACGTCACTGTGACCGGCCGCAAGAAGTCAGTCTCTGAGCGCTTTCGTCGCCATCTCGACGACAAGCTTGAGAAGATCCCTCAATTCGCACCACGGGTCTCCCGGATTGACGTGGTGCTGACAAGCGAGAGCAATCCACGCCAAGCAAAAGAGAGCGAGCGCGTGGAGATCACCTGCTATGTCAAGCGAAATGTGGTGCGGGCTGAGGCTGCGGCGGATGAGGAGTATGCGGCCCTGGACCTAGCGATGAACAAGCTCATCGAGCGCCTGCGACGCACCAACGACAAACGGCGCATCAGCCACACCGGAAAGCACCGGCTCCCCTCGGTCTCCGAGGCTACCTTTGGTCTGCCCACCGAGCCTTTGGTCTCCGAGAGCGAAGAGACTGCCGAGCGCGACCCAGCCGAGTTGGTCGACCAGGACCTGGGCACGCAGGGCAACAGTCCCATAGAGTTGCGCCAGAAGGTGCACGTAGCAACGCCGATGAGTGTCGGGCAGGCTTTGAACCAGATGGAGTTGCTCGGTCACGACTTCTTCTTGTTCCATGACGCTGAGACCAAACTTGCCTCGGTGGTCTATCGGCGCCGAGGCTGGTCCTACGGCGTCCTACATCTGACCGAGGATGACAAGGCACCCTCCAGCGCAGAGACGAGTGCCGCCGCAGGTTAGGGCCTCGATGCCGCACACTCCTCGACGGCTCAGCATGAAGGCGGCGCGCCACACGGCACTGGCTGCGCAAGGCTTCGCAGATGGACCACCAGTCGGCGCGGTCACCACTCGCCATCTGCGGCGAGTGGTGGATCGGGTCAAAGTGGTGCAGATCGACAGCGTCAATGTCATCGCGCGCAGTCATTATTTGCCGTACTTCGCTCGGCTGGGCTGCTATGAGGGCCAGCTCGTCGATAACTTGCGTGACCGGCGGCCTACATCCGGTCGACGGTCCGACGCGCCGGGTGCGCTGGTCGAGTACTGGGCGCATGAAGCCAGCCTGATTCCGGTCCAGACGTGGCCCTACCTGGCTTTTCGGATGCGCAGGCAGAAGTGGCGAAGCGAGCAGGACGCCTTCAGCAGGGAGCACCCAGGCCTGCTCGACGCGGTCACCGAGGTTGTCACCGGGTCGGGCCCGCTGACCAGCCGCCAGGTCGAGTCTTTATTGCCAGCGCGCGCAGTTGTGCGTCGTGAGCATTGGGGGTGGAACTGGAGCGCGACTAAAACTGCCTTGGAGCATCTATTCGCCACCGGAGTGCTGACGAGCGCAGGGCGCACCTCGCAGTTCGAGCGGCGTTATGCCGCGTTGGCTGACGTCTTGCCGGCCGATGTCGTCCAGCACCGAATCGGCGGCGGCGCGGAGTTCAGCGACGAAGCGTGCGGATACGAGTTGATGCGGCAGGCCGCACAGGCACACGGGGTGGGCACCGAACGGTGCTTTCGAGACTACTTCCGACTTCCCCCCGCCCTCGCCCGTGAAGGGTTGCGCCAACTCCTGCAACGCGGCGACGTGGAGCCTGCCGTGGTTGAAGGCTGGGACACTCCGGCCTACGTGTACCGCACGGCCAGGGCGCCCCGAGCCGTCCCCGGTACGGCCCTTCTCAGCCCGTTTGATTCGTTGATCTGGCGGCGGGAGCGCGCTGAACGGCTCTTCGGATTCACCTACCGCATCGAGATATACGTACCCGCGCACAAGCGTGTGCATGGCTATTACGTCTTGCCGTTCCTGCTTGATGGTGTGTTGGTTGCTCGGGTCGATCTCAAAGCCGACCGAGAAGCAGGGGTACTGCGCGTCCAGCGGTTTAGCCTTGAGTCTGGCGCGCCACCTCATGCCTTGGACGAACTGATCGCCGAGGTGCACACGATGGCGACATGGTTGGGCCTCAACGATGTTGCCCTCCCGTAGGAGCCGCGTCCGATTGCGGCAGCCCTAGGCCGGGGCCTCCTGCCTCACTGTCTGTATGCCGGCGGATGCAGTCAGCGCCCAGCGGTAGCGATTAGCCTAGGCCCGTGCCCAAACTCTTTGAAAAGATCCTGCGCGCCGGTGAAGGGCGCACCCTGCGACGACTCGAGCAGATCGCTAAGTCCGTCAACGCCTTGGAAAAGGACTTCACCGGATTGTCCGACGAAGAACTGCGGGAGGAGACAGATACATTCAAGGCCCGCCTCAGCAAGGGCGAGAGCGTCGATGACCTGCTGCCCGAGGCGTTCGCGGCGGTGCGCGAGGCTTCCCGTCGCACTTTGGGCAAACGTCACTTCGACGTCCAGATCATGGGTGGTGCGGCGATGCACCAAGGCAATGTGGCCGAGATGCGCACTGGCGAAGGAAAGACGCTGGTCGCGACCCTGCCCTCATACCTGAACGCGCTCACCGGCAAAGGTGTCCACGTAGTCACCGTCAACGACTACTTGGCCGAGTACCAGTCCGAGATGATGGGCCGGGTGCACCGTGCGCTTGGTCTGGAGACCGGGTGCATCTTGAGTTCGATGACCCCAGAACAACGTCGCGCTGAATACGCCAAGGACATCACCTACGGCACCAACAACGAATTTGGCTTCGACTATTTGCGCGACAACATGGGGGCCTCCCAGAACGACTTGGTGCAACGCGGTCACCACTTCGCGATTGTGGATGAGGTCGACTCGATCCTGATCGACGAGGCTCGGACGCCGCTGATCATCAGCGGCCCAGCTGATCGGCCCACCAAGTGGTACAAAGAATTCGCCACGTTGGTCCAGCGCCTCGAGCGCGGCGAAGACGGCCAGGGAGACTACGAAGTCGATGAGAAGAAGCGCACGGTCGGGGTGCTCGAGTCGGGTATCGACAAAGTCGAGGACTACCTCGGCATCGACAACCTCTACGAAAGCGCCAACACCCCGCTGATCGGCTATTTGAACAACGCGATCAAGGCCAAGGAGCTCTACCACGCCGACAAGGACTACGTGAACGTCGACGGTCAGATCATGATCGTCGACGAGCACACCGGACGTATGTTGCCGGGACGGCGTTACAACGAGGGCATGCACCAGGCTATCGAGGCCAAAGAAGGTGTGGAGATCAAGAATGAAAACCAGACGCTGGCCACGGTGACGCTACAGAACTACTTCCGGATGTACGACAAGTTGGCGGGAATGACCGGCACGGCCCAAACCGAGGCCGCCGAGTTGCATCAGATCTATAAAGTCGGTGTGATCTCGATCCCCACCAACCGGGATATGGTGCGCCGGGATCAAGCCGATCTGGTGTACCGCACCGAGGAGGCGAAGTTCAAAGCCGTCGTCGACGACATCGCCGAACGCCACCGCGATGGACAACCCGTACTCGTCGGGACGACCAGTGTCGCCAAGTCCGAGCTCCTGTCCGAGGCGCTGCGCCGTCGAGGGGTGCAGCACGAGGTGTTGAACGCCAAGCATCACGAGCGTGAAGCGAGCATCGTCGCTGAGGCAGGCCGGCGTGGCGCAGTGACTGTCGCGACCAATATGGCCGGTCGCGGAACCGACATCATGCTCGGTGGAAACCCTGAGTTCATGGCCGTCGCGGACTTGCGCCAGCGAGGGTTGGACCCGACGGAGACGCCGGAGGAGTACGAGGCAGCCTGGGACGGGGCGTTGTCTCGTGCCGAGGAAGCCGTAAAGGCACAGCATGACGAGGTGACAGAGCTCGGCGGCCTGTACGTTTTGGGCACTGAGCGCCATGAGTCCCGGCGGATCGATAACCAGTTGCGAGGTCGGGCCGGACGGCAGGGCGATCCGGGGGAGTCGCGCTTCTACCTCTCGCTCGAGGATCAGTTGATGCGGTTGTTCAACGCCGCGGTCGTTGACCGGGTGATGACCACCGCGCGGATGGAAGACGAAGTGCCCATTGAGTCCAAGATGGTTTCCCGATCTATCGCCTCGGCACAGACCCAGGTGGAATCTCAGCACTTCGAGACCCGTAAGAACGTGCTGAAGTACGACGATGTCTTGAACAGGCAGCGCGAGGTGATCTACGAAGAGCGCCGCAAAGTCGTTGAAGGCGACGATCTTGATGAGCAGATCCGTCTCTTTGTCAACGATGTTGTCGAGGAGTATGTGAAATCTACGGCCAGCACCGGCTTTATCGACGACATGGACCTGGATGCTCTGTGGGAGGAACTGCGGACCCTGTATCCGGTCGGAATTACCCCTACCGAGGTTTCTGAGGTGGTGGGCGGGCCATCCGCGCTCACCCCCTCGGTATTGATCGAGCAACTGACCTCGGACGCGCACCACGCCTACGACCAACGTGAAGAGATCCTCACCCCCGAAGTGATGCGGGATGTTGAGCGCCAGGTGGTGCAGCAAGTGTTGGACCGAAAGTGGCGTGAGCACCTCTATGAGATGGACTACCTCAAGGAGGGCATCGGACTACGAGCGATGGCCCAACGCGAGCCCTTGGTCGAATACCAGCGCGAAGGATTCCAACTCTTCACCGCGATGATGGAGGCCATCAAGGAGGAGTCGATCCGTTTGTTGTTCCGGGTCGAGCTCAAGGAGCCTGCGGCAGAGGATCAGATGGCGGACGGTATGCCGTCGCTGTCGCCTGCTGGCGCCGCAGCAACGGCTGGAGGGGCGGGCGCTCTGCTACGCCCACGTGCCGCCACGGCGCTGACCTATACCGCCCCGAGCGAAGACGGATCCGTAGTGCAGCGGCAGGTGGATGCCGATGGCGCCGAAAAACCGGCCAAGCCGACCAACGAGTCCTCGCAATCGGGCAGTGGCAACCGCGCCGAGCGGCGCAAGAACAAGCAGCGTTCGAATCGTCGTTAACGTCCGCAGTGATGTGAGGTCGCGCCGAGTCAGCCCATCTCCAGTGCGGTGATCAGCCATCGACCGTCCACACCTTCCAAGCGCAGGGCGACAGCGCGGTGGCGTCCGTTGTGAACGACCAACGCGGCAACTTCGGCGACCCCATCGCCGGGGGTACTGGCATGGGCGGAGCGCACCAGGTTTTTCCGGTGGCCACGGCCACCTCGCTGCCTGGCTAAGAC
>JBATUU010000236.1:0-3521 GCA_049671385.1 Ornithinimicrobium sp.
GGTTCGGGTTGACCTTTGTCTCGTGGGGAGAGGACCTGTCTCGGTTCTTTCCCTCACAGGTCACGGCCGCCACCCTCGATGTTTTCACGGGCACCGACGAGGCCCTGCGTTCAGCGCTCGGCGGACCCTCGGATCCATTGGGCTGGGCCGTTGCGGCTTTGGTGCTGCTTGCCTATGCCGCGGTCATGGCTGTGATCGGCCTGCTGCTGACCCGCTCACGCGATATCGCCTGACCCAGGCATGGCGTAGAAATCGCCTGGCCCGGACACTGGCAAAGCGGTCAAAGGCGGTTAGGCTGGAGCGCACATCTCCGGCTCAACCATGTCAGGAAGAGGCGTTAACGCCGTGTCCGCTCCATCGCAGAAAAAGTCCCCGTCACACGCCAACTCTGGAGACGGTCGGGCGGGCGAGAGTGAGTCCGGGGCCACCGACTTCGGCGCCAACGACTGGCTCGTAGAGGAGCAGTACGAGCAGTTCCTGGAGGACAAGGAGTCCGTCAGCCCCGAGTGGCGGGAGCTTTTCGACACCTACACCCCGGACAGCGCGAACGGGAATGACGGATCGACGGATCGCTCAAACGGAGCCGCAAAAAGTAAGTCTGCGGCGAGCGGCAGATCGCAGACCGAGCAGTCCCGGTCCACGTCGAAAGCGAGCCAGTCGGGGTCCGCACACAAGAGTGAGTCTTCGAAAAAGGTCGAGCCCTCAACAGACAAGACCCACGAGTCCAAGACGTCGAAGTCCTCATCGAGCGACGGCGTCAGGGACACCAGCAGCAAGACCGAAAGCGCCCCGGGCGAGAAATCGGAAGCGAAAGAGTCGACGGCAAGCACCTCGAAGGAGCCAGAGGGCAAACCGTCCCCGACACCGCGTGATGCACCGGCACGCAAGAATCTCGCCCCACAGGCCGAGGCCCAGGTCACCCCACTGCGCGGGGCGACCGCGCGCGTTGTCTCCAACATGGAAGCAAGCCTGGCGGTGCCCACCGCCACCAGCGTCCGGGCACTGCCGGCCAAGTTGCTGATCGACAACCGTACGGTGATCAACAACCACCTCTCCCGCAGTCGGGGCGGCAAGGTCTCCTTCACTCATCTCATCGGCTACGCCATGGTCAAGGCATTGGAAGCAATGCCGGCGATGAACAACGGCTTTGCCGAGCAGGATGGCAAGCCCGTGCTCGTGGAGCACGCGCACATCAACATTGGCTTGGCAATCGATGTGCCAAAGCCGGACGGCACCCGTCAACTGTTGGTGCCGGGCATCAAGAGTTGTGAAGGCATGGACTTCCACAACTTCTGGGAGGCCTATGAGGAGGTTGTCCGCAAGGCACGCGACGGCAAGCTCGCTGTCGACGACTTCCAGGGGATCTCGGTCTCCCTGACGAATCCCGGCGGCATCGGCACGGTGCACTCCGTGCCCCGGCTCATGCAAGGTCAGGGTGCCATCATCGGCGTGGGTGCGCTGGCCTACCCTGCTGAATGGCAAGGCGCGAGTCCTGAGCGAATCGCGGACAACGCCGTCAGCAAGGTGCTCACGCTGACCTCGACCTACGATCACCGCATCATCCAAGGCGCCCAGTCGGGTGAGTTCTTGAAGATCATGCACGCGTACCTGATCGGCGAGCACGGCTTCTACGACGACATCTTCACCTCCCTGCGGATCCCCTATCACGCCATCGATTGGAAGGTCGATGTGTCGGCCTCCCATGAGGACGATGTGTCCAAGGCCTCCCGGGTGCAGGAACTGATCCATGCCTACCGGGTCCGCGGGCACCTGATGGCTGACACCGACCCATTGGAGTATCGGCAGCGCGAACACCACGACCTGGACATCACCAACCACGGGCTCACCCTGTGGGACCTGGATCGAGACTTTGCCACCGGAGGCTTCGGCGGCAAGCCACGGTTGCCGTTGCGCCGGATCCTGGGCATCCTCCGAGACTCCTACTGTCGCACTGTCGGCATCGAGTACATGCACATCCAAGACCCTGAACAACGTCGATGGATCCAAAAGCGGATCGAGATCCCGTACGAGAAGACGTCCGCCGACGAGCAGTTGCGCATCCTTCGCCGGCTGAACGCGGCCGAAGCGTTTGAGACGTTTTTGCAGACCAAGTTCGTCGGTCAAAAGCGCTTCAGTCTTGAGGGCGGCGAGTCGGTGATCGCGTTGATGGACCGCGTGCTCGCCGCTGCCGCAGAGGACGGGTTGGACGAGGTCTGCATCGGGATGCCGCACCGTGGGCGGCTCAATGTGCTCGCCAATCTCGCCGGCAAGAGTTATGGACAGATCTTTCGCGAGTTCGAAGGCAAGCAGGACCCCGGATCGGTGCAGGGCTCCGGTGATGTGAAATACCACTTGGGTACCGAGGGAGAGTTCACAGCTGAGAGCGGCAAAAAGACCGGCGTCTACTTGGCTGCAAACCCCTCACACCTCGAGGCAGTCAACCCCGTCCTCGAAGGAATCGTGCGGGCCAAGCAGGATCGACTGAATCTCCCAGGTGAGACCTTCAGCGTGCTGCCAGTGCTGATGCATGGTGATGCGGCGTTTGCCGGTCAGGGCGTCGTTGCCGAGACCCTGAACCTCTCGCAACTGCGCGGCTACCGTACCGGCGGCACGATCCACGTCATCATCAACAACCAAGTCGGCTTCACCACCAGCCCGTTCGCATCGCGCTCCTCGGTCTACTGCACCGATGTCGCAAGGATGGTGCAGGCACCCATCTTCCACGTCAATGGTGATGATCCCGAGGCGTGCGTGCGCGTGGCTGAGCTGGCGTATGAGTTCCGCAAAGACTTCAACAAAGACGTCGTCATCGACATGGTCTGCTATCGCCGCAGGGGTCATAACGAGGGCGATGATCCCTCGATGACCCAGCCGTTGATGTATGAGCTGATCGAGGCCAAGCGCTCCGTTCGTAAGCTCTACACCGAGGCCTTGATCGGCCGCGGTGACATCACGGTGCAGGATGCCGAAGACGCCCTGCGGGACTACCAGAGACAGTTGGAGCAAGTCTTCACCGAGACCAAGGCGGCCCTGAAGGACGACAGCACACAGACCGGATTCAATCGTCCGCACGCACAAGAACAAGATGCCCAGCAGCGGGGCTCCTCTTTCACCAGCGCGATCAGTACCGAACGGCTAGAAGCGATCGGTGATGCCTTTGTGGCCACGCCCGATGGATTTACCGTTCACCCCAAGCTGGCCCAGCTGATGGAGCGTCGCCAAGAGATGACTCGCTCCGGTGGCGCCGACTGGGCGATGGGTGAGCTGCTGGCCCTCGGATCCCTGCTGATGGAGGGCATCCCCGTTCGGATGTCCGGGCAGGACTCGAGGCGAGGTACGTTCGTGCAACGCCATGCTGTGTTGACGGACAAGAAGACCGGCACGGAGTGGGGCCCGTTGCAGACCTTGACTGATGACCAAGCCAAGTTCTGGATCTACGACTCGTTGCTCAGTGAGTTCGCGGCGATGGGCTTCGAGTACGGCTACTCCGTGGAGCGACCAGATGCTCTGGTGATCTGGGA
>JBATUU010000237.1:0-2619 GCA_049671385.1 Ornithinimicrobium sp.
GATCTCTTGATCGACCATCCCGTGCACTCGCAGCGACCAATCCTCCGGTCGTAGCTGTGGCACCGATAGAGCGGTGTCGATCCGATAGAAGGTGTCGTTGGAGGAGAGATAACTCGAAAGCCCCTCGAGCTGGAAGTCAGCCTCGGCAG
The DNA here is from genome assembly GCA_049671385.1 of Ornithinimicrobium sp. Taxonomy (GTDB): domain Bacteria; phylum Actinomycetota; class Actinomycetes; order Actinomycetales; family Dermatophilaceae; genus Ornithinicoccus. The sequence goes on from JBATUU010000237.1 coordinate 150, forward strand.
GTATGTCGACCGCAACACCGCTGCCCCGGATCGCGGCCAGCCGCTCCGAGACCTCGCTACGAGCGACCTGGACGGCCTGGCCTGCCTCGTTGAGCGTCCGCCCAACGAATGCCGCAACGGCGCCGACTACCGTCAACCCGCCACCCCAAGCAATCACTCCGCGTCGACTGGGCTCGGTCGGCGTTGCGGCATCATCGTCCAACGGCGTTGCCGGCGCAGCCGCCCGCAGAGCCAACCAGCGCAGCACCGCGAGCCCGACGGCAACACCGACGGCTGTGGGAACCGGATCGAGCGCGCCGCTGCCGGGCCTGGACAGCACTGCCCACACACCGATGAGTCCGACCAGGCCGAAGAGTCCCAACCCAAGAGACAACCGGCGCGTACTCAGCACGCCGATGGCCGCGCACAGCACCAGTAGGGTCACACCCATCCCGACGAAGAGGGCGATCTTGTCATTGGTGCCGAAGGTGGCTACCGCGAAGTCCTTGAGCCAGGAGGGCGTGAGGTCGACGAAGGCACCCCCGACAGCCAGCAGCGGAGACGGCGTACCAGAGGCTGCTGAAGACCGGCTCATCACCACGGCCAGCAACTCGGCGACGCCCAGGGTGATGGCCCCGGCAGCCGTGCCGGCTAGAGCGCCGGGGATCCGTGTAGACATCCTTCTATCCTCTCAGGGGCTTCTGAGCGCGGCTGTGACCAAACCATGACAACGCTCACGTGCAGGTATTCGTTGCCAGGTATTCGTCGTGCGACCTTCGAACGGATGCACCGCACCTACGCCAGATGGATCGTGGCTCCCGCCTGCGCCAGTTCTACAGTGCCCGGCCAGATCTGCTCGGCCTGCTCACGGCATACCTGCGGGTCGTTCCAGGACGGGATGTGAGTGAGCATCAGGCGCCTCACTCCCCCGGCGTCCACAGCCGCTTGAGCGGCCCGTCTGCCGCTGAGGTGCACACCGCTGGCCCTGTCCCGGCCCTCGATGAACGCGGCGTCCGCCAACACCAGATCCGCGCCCGTCATCAGCGGCTTCAGGGCGTCGCAGCTGTCCGTATCTCCGGTGTATGCCAGGGTCAGGCCGCCGGTCTGTACCCGAAACCCGAAGGCTGGAACAGGGTGTGCGACCGCATATGCGGTGATCGTGAACGGTCCGATGGTGAAGGCCTGATCTGTCACGAGCTGTGGAAAGGCGTAGGTGTCTCGCACGTCGCTGGGACCGCCCACCCCATGCGCCCGGGCCAATCGATCAGCAGCGCCGTCGGGCGCGTAGATGTCCAGTCGTCCGCTGGGGGTGCCGCGCGGGTGGTGGGTCCGCATGACGTGCAAGCCGGTGAGGTCCAGGCAGTGATCAGGGTGCAGGTGAGACAACAACACCGCGTCCAGGGTGAGTGGATCGATATGTCGTTGCAGCGCGCCCAATGCCCCGTTGCCGAGGTCCAGCACGATCTGCCAGTCGCGCTCGCCATCGTGGGCACGGACCAGATAGCAGCTGGCCGGGCTGTCCGGACCGGGGAAGGACCCAGAGCATCCGATGATCGTCACCCGCATCATGTGGTTAACCCCTTAACTGTCCTCATGCCGAGGCTCGCTCATCAGCACGACCGACATAGGCGCGCGCGACATGCTCGACCTCGGGACCCAGGAAACGCCGGGCCAGCGGAGTGAAGCCGTGCGGGTCACCGGTTGTCAAGAACTGGTGACTCGGCGGCCCCTGGTCGCTCGAGCGGAGCATGCCCGTGTCGGTCAATACCCGGAACAGGTCAGCCGCGGTGGCGGCAGCAGATGAGACCAACGCCACCTGGTCGCCCAACACATAGGTCAACGCGCTACTCAACAACGGGTAGTGCGTGCAGCCCAGAATGAGTGCATCGATCTCGGCATCCTGCAGCGGAGCGAGATAACTCCGGGCTGTCTCGATCAGTTCGGGGCCACTGGTGATGCCGGCCTCGACAAAGTCGACGAAGGCCGGACACGGCTGGGACCGCACTTCGACGTGAGGAGGCGCGGCGATGAACGCATCCAGATAAGCCCGGCTCTGGTGGGTGGCCACGGTCGAGATGACGCCGACTCGCCCGGTGCGAGTCACCGACATCGCCCGACGAACGGCGGGCCGGATCACCTCGATGACCGGCACGTCATACCGCTCGCGGGCATCGGCGAGCACGGCTGCCGAGGCAGAGTTGCAGGCAATGACCAGGGCTTTGACGCCGTGGTCAACGAGCCGGTCCAAGCACTGCAGAGTATTGGCTCGGACATCGGCAATGGGCTGCGGTCCATACGGCGCTCGCGCGGTATCGCCGAGATAGAGCACCGACTCGTCGGGGAGCTGATCCAGCACTTCGCGGGCCACTGTGAGTCCCCCGAAGCCCGAGTCAAAAATGCCAATAGGCGAATCGGTCACAACGGTGACATTACGCGGCTCTAGGCATCATCTTCACGTTGCCGACACGACCTGTTGCCAACGCGAGTGTGG
>JBATUU010000238.1:0-1988 GCA_049671385.1 Ornithinimicrobium sp.
GCTGTGCATCGTCTGAGACGAACGTGACCTTTCCATCGTTGTCTATAAGTCCTATACCGGCCCCGTCCTGGACGATGGACAGAACCTCTTCATTGTCAGTGAACACGGGGCTGTCATCTTCGAGTAGGAGCACCACATCGCCGAGGTCCTGAAGGTCGGTTTCCACCTGCTCCGGGGCCAGACCTGGCTCAAGTACAAGACCTACCGTCAACGCCGGTGAGTTGGCACGCCACCCCTGGGCCACGGCCAATGTCTCGACCGGATTGATCGTCAGATGGTAGATGTCAGACCAAGACTGCTCGTGGCCGTAGGGCAGATCGATCCTGATATCACTGTCGTCCTCTTCATCGAATTCCCACCTGGCAGAAGATATGGGGTCAACGGACTCCACGGTGGCGACGATGACCATCTGGGCATGTTGGTCGTTCGCTGCGGTCTCACCCATCGAGTCCAGCAACTCTTGAACGGTGGTGTATCCCCAGTCCGCATCAGCTACTTCTTGCCTAGCTTCGATGCTGTCGAGAGTTTCCCCTCCAGGGTCGCCGCACCCCGCGAGGGTCAACGCGACCAGCACCGACAGCCAGAGCCGTAGCCTCACGATCAAGACCCTGCGCGCGAGAGCGGACGCGCCGATCGGTGAATAACCATTCGTGTGGCTCCTGTCCTGCGGGCTACCCGTCGTTGTGGGGCGAACCCACACACATACGACGTCGACCATTAACACTAAGTTCCATCGCGGGTGCGGCATCTGCGCGAGACGACTTCCTCCTTGACGGCAACAGGCGGTGATTTGAGCAGCGATAGACGTCTATGTTGTGGCCGTGTGGTTAGTCACCACGCCACGCGCTGTCGCACCGCGCGCCGATCCCGTTGCGGCGTTGAGTGGTGTGCGTCTTGATGTAGGGGTCGGGTATTGCCCGATGCCTGAGCCGGACCCGCACGGAGGTTTGGCCGGGTCCATTTTTGGAGGTGCGCTATGAGCGCGCTACTTATTGGCTATGCCCGATGCTCCACCGATCAGCAAGACCTGACTGCGCAACGTGAGGCCCTGTCTGCTTTGGGCGTTGAGCCGGAGCGGATCTACGTTGATCACGGTTTGACGGGTACCAACCGTGAGCGGCCGGGGCTGCGTGAGGCGCTGGCTGCTTGTCGCTGCGGTGACACGCTGGTGGTGACCAAGTTGGATCGGTTGGCCCGGTCGATGCCGGATGCACGCGCGATCGCTGATGAGCTGACCGTTCGGCAGATCACGTTAAGTTTGGGTGGTTCGGCGTATGACCCGACCGACGCCGTTGGGCGGTTGTTGTTCAACGTGCTGGCGATGGTGGCCGAGTTCGAGTCAGACCTCATCCGGCTACGCACTCGAGAGGGCATGAAAGTTGCCAAAGCAAAGGGCAGGCTGCGGGGCAAGATGCCTAAGCTGAACCGCCGTCAGGAAGCGCACCTGGTCTCACTCATCCATTCCGGTGAGTACACCACCGCCGAAGTAGCAGAGCTGTTCGGGGTCGGACCCTCGACGGTCTACCGCGCCATCTCAAGGCAGCAGGTCGAGGCCAAAGCCGGTCTCGCCGAAGCACCTACTTCGCCTTGACCCAGCCTTTTACCTCGGCGCCGGTCGTCCCGTATCCGACACCCCTGTGGGACGCCGGCGCCTAGCCGCGCCAAAGCGGGGGCCGGAGCCCATTCGCCGTTCCTCATACGGGGCGAGGAGCATCCACCCTCTTCGCGCCGGAGCGTTCTCAGGTCCTCAGTCAGTGACCGGCGGTGGCAAATAGGTGTGCCAGGTCTCGGTGATTTGGTAGCCGACGGCTTTGTTCATGTGCAGACTCGCGTCATTGACCCCAGCCCCACCCGTTCCGAGACTTCGGTGTCCCTCAGCCGCGTTGGCGAGAACGGAAGCAGCCTTGATGGTCGTCGCCAGGCCTCTTTGGCGCTGTGCCGGGTGGACCGAGGTGAAGTCAGTCTCGACTAGGTCACCGCACACCCGT
>JBATUU010000239.1:0-2762 GCA_049671385.1 Ornithinimicrobium sp.
TACGTGAAGACTACGAGTCTGTCTTGCGCTCACGTGATGAGCTCATCCCACCTGCTGCCACGACCTGATCGGCGTCGGCTCGGTGCGAGCGGCGAGATCAAGCACGTCCATGGTGTTGATCAGACCAGCGCCGATGAATGCATCGACTGCTTCCCACTCAGCGTCGGTGAGGGGCAACCGCTCGTGGTGCTCCTCACGTTCCTCGGGCGCGCTGACTCTCGGAGCGGGGGTGCGAAGAACGCCGGCCGGCTGCCGGCGCTCATATCCCTGGTCGAGCCAGGCTCCAGCCACCACCGGCACGAAGCACTGGCCGCAGTGACGACCCCGCACGGGGCATGTGTTGCAGTCGATGACCGTCATCGCTGTTCACCTCCAACTCTGTGGTTGCCTCGAAACTAGAGGCCGTCACTGACATACCCCCCGAATCCGCGGGTCTGTCGCCCCCGGGACCTACTGTCACCGCCATGTTGCAACCCACCTTCGACGACCTCGGGACTTCGCTGTCCGAGGTGACCTTCGTCGTAGTGGATTTAGAGACCACGGGAGGGTCAGCCAAAGATTGTGAGATCACCGAGATCGGCGCAGTGAAGGTGCGCGGTGGTGAGGTGCTCGGCGAGTTCCAGACGTTGGTCCGTCCAACGACCGGGATTCCGGCCTTCATCACGGTGTTGACCGGCATCTCGAATGCGATGGTGGCGACCGCACCCCGTATAGCCGGGGCGTTGCCCGCATTCTTGGAGTTCGCCAAGGGAAGTGTCCTGGTAGCGCACAACGCGTCCTTTGACATCTCCTTTCTGCGGGCGGCGTGCGCCCGGACTGGTCAGCCGTGGCCGGATTTTACCGTGGTGGACACAGTGCATCTGTCGCGACAACTGGTCGGTCGGGACGAATCTCCGAATCACAAGTTGTCCAGCTTGGCTCGAGTGTTTGCGGCATCGACGACGCCGGATCACCGCGCACTGCACGACGCTGCAGCCACCGTCGATGTCCTGCACGGCCTGATCGCGAGAGTGGGCAACCTGGGGGTGCACACGCTTGAGGAGTTGGTCAGTTACTCCCGCAATGTCCCGACTGCCATTCGGCGCAAGCGATCGTTGGCCGACACGATGCCCTCGGCCCCCGGTGTGTATTTGTTCAAGGATGCAACCGGCAGGGTGCTCTACGTCGGCACCTCGGTGGATATCCGGCGGCGGACCAAGACGTATTTCACGGTTGCCGAGAAGCGCCGCCGGATGCGCGAGATGGTCCGGTTGACGGAGTCGCTCACGGCGATCGTCTGTCAGAGTCCGCTGGAGGCTTCGGTGCGTGAGCTGCGGATGATCGCCGCCCATAAGCCACCCTTCAACCGGCGCTCACGTGCCCCTGAGAAGGACTGCTGGGTCAAACTCACCGCCGAGACCTTCCCTCGGCTGTCCATCGTCTCCACACTTCGATCCGACGGAGCCGACTACGTAGGACCGTTCAGCAGTCGCCGCGCAGCTGCCGACGCAATTGCTGCCGTGCACGACGTCGTGCCTATCCGGCAGTGCACAGCGCGGCTGAGCAGGAAAGCTGCTGGAAGCGCCTGCATCCTTGCTGAGATGGGCAAGTGCGGTGCCCCGTGTGAGGGCAGGCAATCCGCCGACGAATATTCGGTGACCGCTGCCGTTGCCCGATCAATTCTCAGTGGGCACTCCGATGAGGTGACCCGGTTGTTCCGCGATCGCCTGGCCACGCTCACACGGGCACAGCGCTTCGAGGAGGCCGGCGTCCTTCGAGACCGGATGGATCATCTGTTGACCGCGTCAGCCCGAGCGCAGCGGCTGCTCCCGCTCACCCGTGCCCCCGAGCTCGTCGCCGCACGGCGCCGTGAGGTGCTCGGTGGATGGGAGGTCGTGTGCATGAGTTATGGCCGCCTTGCGGGAGTGTGCGTCATCCCGCCTGGGCAAGACCCCATGCCCGCGATCAACTCGCTGCGATCGAGCGCTGAGGTGGTGGCCAAACCCGAGGTGGGCACGGCGGCCTTCGCCCAAGAAACCGAACTCATCGCCACCTGGCTCGAGTCTGACGGAGTCCGCTTGGTCGATATCAATGGGGCGTGGACCTGCCCGGTGCGGGGAGCCGCCTCAGCTGGCGACTTCCGCCGTGGCCCTCACCCAAGCCTGCAGCACGCGCTGCGCCGCACCGGTGTCGATGGAGTCCCGCGCCGCTTGGATGCCGCTAGCCCAGCGTTGGTGTAGATCGGCCTCGTTCTCGACCGCAGCCAGCTCTTGCTCACCAGAGGTACCGCTGAGGGCCAGCGCTAGTCCTGCGTTCAGCAGCACCGCATCGCGCACTGGCCCCGTCTGACCACTGCATACGTCGCGTAGTACCTCGGCGTTGTACTGGGCATCACCGCCCTGCAGGTGCTCAACCCCGGACAACTCGAAACCGACCTGGCGCGGATCCGCGGTCAGTGGCGTCACCTGACCACCTTCGACCCACCAGGCGCTGGTGGTGGTCGCGGGTGTCACTTCGTCCAGACCGTCGTCCCCAGTGAAGACCACTGCCGACTTGCCTCGCTCGGCAAACACCCCCGCCAACACCGGTGCCATCGATCGAGCGCTGACTCCGACCGCAGAGTACGCGGGCTGGGCGGGGTTGGTCAGCGGGCCCAGGAAGTTGAACACCGTTGGAATGCCGAGTTCTCTGCGGGTCGGGCCCGCGTGGCGCATCGATGGATGGAAGGCGGCCGCGAAACAGAACGTGATGCCACACTGCAGCGCGACATCGCTCACTGCGTT
>JBATUU010000240.1:0-6659 GCA_049671385.1 Ornithinimicrobium sp.
CGACCTTGGCCCAGCGGCCCACGGGCGGATTCGAACTCGCGCTCGCGCGTGCGGCCGTCGGCCAGCACCGCGTCGAACAGTACGGACAACTCGGGGTGGCTCAACTCTCGACCCCGAATCAAGCCGAAGGTGAGCGCAGAGGAGGTTGCCCGCAACACCCTGCCACTGCGGTCGGCGACGATGCCTCCGGATCGAGTCGCCGACAGCAACTCGGCCACGCCGTCGGCCAGTGCTCCGGCATCCGTATCTCCCGACGCTGCATCCGGACCGCCAGCCAGGGCCGCCTGGGCCGAGCCAAGGGGGCCGGAATCCCGACGACGTCTCAGCGTGAGTGCGACAATGGTGACCACGAGCGCTACGGCGAGGACAGCAAGCACCAAGATCCACAGTGAGCTGACCTCAGACATACCGCCAGCCTAGAACGCGAATACTGCCGGGAGGTGCACTCGACCCATTAGCCGACCAGCGGTAGTGCAGAGTTCACCTGCACGCAGCGCCTCGTTCACATGGCGATGTCACCGTGCTCGCGTACCTAGACAAAGAGGAGCAATATGCGCACGGCTTATCACGAGGAATTGGTGACGATCACCGACCAGTTGGTCGAGATGACTCGACTCACGGCCTCGGCTCTCAATCGCGCCACCCAGGCCCTGATGGATGCGGACCTGGAGTTGGCCGAGAGTGTCATCACCGCTGATGAAAACATCGACATGATCCGGCGCAACCTGGACAACCATGCGGTGGACATCTTGGCGCGCCAACAACCGGTCGCCACCGACCTGCGCATCTTGGTGACCTCGATGCGGATGAGTTCGGACCTGGAGCGAATGGGTGACCTGGCCCGCCACGTCGCCAAGGTGGCTCGCCTGCGCTATCCCGAGGCGGCAATCCCCACGACATTGCGCGCGACCTTCGCTGAGATGGCGCAGCTCGCTGAGCAGATGGTCATGAAGACCGGCGCCATCATCCACCACAACGATCTTGAGGGCGCGAGTCGACTCAAAGACGACGACGACCGGATGGATGAGTTGCACCGGGAGGTATTCGCCTCGCTGTTCTCCCAGGACTGGAACGGCGCCATGGAGGCAGCTGTTGACGCCACCTTGCTGAGCCGTTACTACGAGAGGTTTGGCGATCACGCGGTGTCAGTGGCGCACCGTGTGGTCTACCTGGTCACCGGTGAGTGGCATGACGAAGTCAACTTGGACAACGCGCTGGAGATGCGGACGGCGCAAAGCGCTCGGTATACCGCCCCGGTGCGCAGTAACTGAGGCGGCTACTTAAAGGCCCTCTTCACTGGGGCCCTATCCACTGAAGCTCTATTCTCTGAGGCCCTACTGTCTGAGGCCCTACTCCGAGGCACTCAGGGCGTCGCGGTAAACCGAGTAGACGCCATCTGGCGGTAGCACTGGCACCCGCTTGGACACGAGGCCGTCTGTCGACGTGGTTACCCGAACCGTGACCAGGCTTCCCACGCGTGCCTCGACAGTGTCGATCCGCACCGGGTCGGAGAAGTCTTCGTCGTCGGCGCTCCGGCCATCAGCACGAGCAGCGTCGCCTGGGGCAACTTCGATCTTCGGACTCAAATCTTGGCGCTCCCCGTCGTGCTCCAGTGCGAAGTTGACGGTGATCGGTTCTTCGCCACTGTTCACGACGTAGCCGGTGAGGATGCCGGGCTCTCCCTGTCCGGGGCTGATGACCATGAGGTCGAGGACCTCGATGAGCTCTGTCTCCACACTCACGCCGTCGGCAGGGTCATAGTCCAGGTCGGTGGTGATCGGGGAGGTGATCTGGCAGGCACTCAAACTGCAGGTGGCGGCCAGGGTCAGCGCAGCCACCCTCAGGCGTCGAGAACGGCGGTGAGTCGTCGTCACAGTCACGCCCGTTAGCCTACCGGGTGCCCTTGCTCGTTGCACAGGCCGCTGACCAGCGTAAATGTCACGCCTGTCATTTAGTGATCTACGCCACTCGTGATATTCTGAGCCTCCGCGAAAGGGGCTAACTGAATGACATTCAAGGTCGGCGAAACCGTCGTGTATCCGCATCACGGCGCAGCACTCATCCAGGAAATGAAGAAGCGAACGATCAAGGGTGAGGAGAAGGTCTACCTCAAGTTGAAGGTCGCTCAAGGCGATCTCACGATCGAGGTCCCCGCCGACAACTGCGATCTCGTCGGAGTCCGCGACGTGGTCGGCAAGGAGGGGTTGGACAAGGTCTTCGCAGTGCTGCGGGCTGATCACACCGAGGAGCCGACCAACTGGTCGCGCCGGTACAAGGCCAACTTGGAGAAGCTTGCCTCCGGCGACGTCGTCAAGGTGGCCGAAGTGGTGCGCGACCTGTGGCGTCGGGACCGCGACCGCGGGCTGTCAACCGGCGAGAAGCGGTTGCTGAACAAGGCCCGCCAGATCCTCGTGTCCGAATTGGCGTTGGCTGAGAAGACGAACGAGGACAAGGCTGAGGCCACCCTCGACGAGGTTCTCGCCTCCTGAACGTCGGAGTCATCCTGGTCGCTGCCGGCCAGGGCTCCAGACTGGGTGCGGACGTCCCCAAAGCGCTTGTCGCTGTGCACGGCCTGTCGCTGGTCGCGCATGCTCTCGTGGCGTCAGCACAGTGCCGCGGCGTGACTGAAGTCGTGGTGGTAGGTCCGCCGGACCATTTGGATCAGGTCGGTGACTCGCTCGCCGACACCCTGGGATCCTTGGGCGACCGGGTCAGCGTTCGCGTGGTTGCTGGTGGGCTGAATCGCAGTGGCTCGGTTGCTCGCGGGCTGGCTGGCCTGTCAGCAGACGTGGGGATCGTGCTGGTGCATGATGCGGCCCGTGCCTTCGCGCCGGTGGAGGTGTTCGACCGGGTCGTCACACACGTCCGTGCGGGGCACAGCGCAGTGATCCCGGTGCTCCCTGTCGTCGACACGATCACGTCTGTTGATGCTCAAGGCCGCGTTGCGATGTCGTTGAGCCGTTCGCAGTTGCGAGTCGTCCAAACTCCCCAGGGCTTTCTGCGCGAGACCTTGGAGCATGCACATGGCACACCTGGTGGAGGCGGGACCTCGGGTGAGGTCACCGATGACGCTGGCATGGTGGAGCGCGTCGGCGGGACAGTGTCCACCGTCGCCGGGGATCTGGCATCGGTGAAGATCACGACGGCTCATGACCTGAAGATCGCCGAAGTCATCTCGAGGGCTGCGGTGCCGCAGTGAACGGCACACCGCACGTGGGGGTGGGGGTCGATGTCCACCCGTTCGCCACCTCGCCTCGCGTCCTGTGGTTGGCCTGCTTGTCGTGGCCAGGCGAGGGTGGCATCGAGGGCCACTCGGACGGGGACGTAGCTGCGCACGCAACCTGTGATGCGCTCCTGTCCGCTGCCGGGCTCGGCGATCTCGGCGTGATCTTTGGTACGGATCGACCCGAGATGGCGGGCGCCAGCGGCGGGCACATGTTGACCCATGTCGCCGAGCTACTCACCCACCAGGGGTATGCCATCGGCAACGTGGCGGTGCAGATCGTCGGCAACCGGCCCAAGATCGGGCCCCGGCGCGACGAGGCGCGGGACGCAATGTCGCGGGCTCTCGGCGGAGCGAGGGTCTCGCTGAGCGCCACCACGACCGACGGTTTGGGTCTCACCGGCCGGGGTGAGGGAATTGCCGCGATCGCGACCGCCCTCATCCACTAACCCCGAGCATTCGGGAATCCAACCTGCCGTCACCCGGCGGCCGCGATTGTCCGGCAGGTCGTCGACGGATTAGCCTCAGCATCAGCAGCCTTTCATCGCCACACGTCAATGGAGATTCGTATGCCCAGCACCGTCAAGGGCGTCATCGCCCGCCAGCAGGACGCGCCCGTCGAGGTCGTCGATGTCATCGTGCCTGACCCCGGCCCCGGCGAGGTCACGGTCACTATCGAGGCGTGCGGCGTGTGCCAAACCGACGTGCACTATCGCGACGGTGGCATCAACGATGAGTTCCCGTTCCTGTTGGGCCACGAGGCAGCAGGCACGGTCGAGGCCATCGGCGAGGGCGTCGACAACGTGGCGCCCGGCGACTTCGTCATCCTGAACTGGCGGGCCGTATGCGGTCAATGCCGCGCCTGCTCGCGTGGTGAGCCGTGGTACTGCTTCGACACGCACAACGCCACCCAGTCGATGACCCTGACCGACGGCACGGTGCTCTCACCTGCACTGGGCATCGGCGCCTTCATCGAGAAGACTCTGGTCGCGGCAGGTCAGTGCACCATTGTGGATCGGCAGGCCTCGGCCTCGGCTGCGGGGCTGCTCGGCTGCGGCGTGATGGCCGGGTTCGGTGCAGCGGTCAACACGGGCAACGTGACCCGCGGAGACTCGGTCGCTGTGATCGGGTGCGGTGGGGTCGGTGACGCGGCCATCGCGGGGTCCGCTCTGGCCGGCGCCAGCATGATCATCGCCGTCGACCTCGATGACCGAAAGCTTGAGACCGCGAAGAAGTTCGGTGCGACGCACACGGTCAACTCCACCGACGCCGACGTGGTCGAGGCGATCCAGGAGCTGACCGGCGGCAACGGTGCCGATGTGGTGATCGACGCGGTCGGCCGACCGGAGACCTACAAGCAGGCCTTCTACGCCCGCGATCTAGCGGGCACGGTCGTGTTGGTCGGCGTGCCAAACCCTGACATGACGATCGAGCTGCCCCTGATCGACATCTTCGGGCGCGGTGGATCGCTGAAATCCAGTTGGTATGGCGACTGCCTCCCCTCCCGCGACTTCCCGATGCTGATCGACCTCTATCGCCAAGGGAGGTTCGACCTCGGCGGCTTCGTCAGCGAAGAGATCGGCTTGGGTGATGTCGAATCTGCGATCGAGAAGATGGGTCGCGGTGAGGTGCTGCGCTCCGTTGTGGTGATGGACGGCGCGGCCACCGAAGGAGACAACGCATGAGCGCCCTGAACGTGGCTCGCGTTGACCACACGGTGACCTCGGGCACCTTCAGCCTCGACGGCGGCACCTGGGAGGTCGACAACAATGTCTGGGTCGTCGGCAATGACAGCGAGTGCGTGGTGATCGACGCTCCACACGACGCGGATGTGATCCTGGATCTGGTGGCCGGCCGAACGGTCAAGGCTGTGTTGCTCACCCACGCCCACGACGACCACATCGACGCGGCGGCCCAGGTCCGTCGGGCGACCAGCGCCCCGGCATACCTGCACCCGGAGGATCGGATGCTGTGGGACCGGGTCCACCCCGAGCCACCGGATGAGGACTTGAGCGATGGCCAGACCTTTGAGGCTGCCGGAATCAGCATCGAGGTGCTACATACCCCCGGTCACAGCCCGGGCGCGTGCTGTTTCTACATCGCCGACCTCGGCGTGGTGTTCACCGGCGACACGCTGTTCCAGGGCGGGCCAGGTGCCACGGGCCGCTCTTTCAGCGACTACGACACCATCGTTGCCTCGATCACCGAACGACTGCTGACCTTGCCCGCCGAGACGACCGTGCACACCGGGCATGGCGGCTCGACGACGATCGGCGACGAGGCGGCTGGCCGCGAGGACTGGAAGCCCTAACTCAATGGGGCCGGCGCTGCTGCCGAGGCCGGATAGCCTGGGCACGTGAGTTTGCGCCTGTATGACACCGCCACCCGAGAGCTCCGCGACTTCGAGCCGCTGGAGCCCGGCAAAGTCGGCATCTACATCTGTGGCCTCACCACTCAGGGCGACCCGCACATCGGACACCTGCGATTCACGGTGGCCTTCGACATCCTGCGGCGATGGATGATCCGTGGGCACGGCTATGAGGTCACGATGGTGCGCAACGTCACCGACATCGACGACAAGATTTTGCGCAAGTCGGCCGAGCACGATCGCCCGTGGTGGGCCTGGAGCTATCAGCACGAGCGTGCCACCGCGGACGCATTGACGATCCTTGGTGTCCTTCCGCCCACCTACGAGCCACGCGCCACCGGTCACATCACCGAGATGATCGAGCTGATCGACCTCTTGGTCAGCTCTGGTCATGCCTACCCCGCCGCCGATGGCAGCGGAGACGTCTACTTCGACGTCGCCTCATGGCCCGCGTACGGGGAGTTGACCCGGCAGCGCATCGAGGACATGGAGCCGGCTACCGACGCGGACCCGCGCGGCAAACGCGACCCCCGCGACTTCGCGCTGTGGAAGGGCGCTAAGAGCGATGAACCGGCGACCGCGAGCTGGCCGACGGCATACGGCAGGGGTCGGCCAGGGTGGCACCTGGAGTGTTCGGCGATGGCGCGTAAGTACCTGGGTGACGCCTTCGACATCCACGGCGGCGGCGTCGACCTGCGCTTTCCGCACCACGAGAACGAGCAAGCGCAGTCCCGGGCGGCCGGTCTGGGCTTTGCCAATCTGTGGATGCACAACGCCTGGCTGACGGTCAGTGGCGAGAAGATGGGCAAGTCGCTGGGCAACTCGATGGTCGTCTCGGAGATGATCAAAAAGGTGCCGCCCCTGGTGCTGCGCTACTACCTCGGCGCGGTGCACTATCGCTCGACCATCGAATACGGCGAGGGCTCCTTGGCGGAGGCGCAAGCATCGGTCGAGCGGATCGAGTCGTTTGTGACGCGTGCCCTTGCCGCCACCAACGCCGAGGGCCACGAAGTACTGGCCCAGGCCGAGCAGGCCCCGTTGCCTGCTGACTTCGTGGCGGCTCTGGAT
>JBATUU010000241.1:0-1577 GCA_049671385.1 Ornithinimicrobium sp.
CCGGGGTGCTCATTCGCTCTCGCGGCTGCCCAACACCGCCACGCCGTGATGCACGAAGAGTCGTGCCGCCTCGGCGGCCACGTCCGGGTCATCGTCGAGGTTCTCGATTGACACCGGCCGGCCCCGAAGCAAGATATCGAATGCGCCGCGATGCCCTGGCTCAAGAGTGAAACGTCCCGCACGCGATCGGACGTGGACACGGCCGGAACTATCTGGGGTGCTGTGTTTGAGCACCAGGTGTTCACGCAGCCGCACTGTAGGAACGCCCTCGTCGTCCAGGGCTGCAATCGTAGCGATGGGTGAAACCGGTTCCGGCCGCTGCGCCGACCGCGCATGAGCGGTCATGAGATGCGCGATCTGTGCCGCGTCGCTGCCGGCTATCGCCTCCAGCAAAGCCGCACGGGCCACTTCGATGTCATCGGCAAGGTCATCGGGGTCGGTGACGTCCACACCGAGCTTCAGTGACTGCCGCACCGCACGTTGACCGGAAAGACTCCGGCGCGCGTGGTCCAGCAAAGCTCCGGCCAGATGATGCCGGGTCCACCCGTGAACGCCGACCGTGAGATGGATACTGATTCCTCCGAGCGCCTTCGCGCTGTGGATATATCCGCGAGGGAGATACAGGCAATCACCGGGGTTGAGGACGTGTTGGATAGTCGGTGACCCGGTGGCTGCCTGCTCGACCTCAGTCTTGCGCTCAGCCCACGGCTGGTCGCGCAATGGCGCGTCGATGACCGGCTCCCGGATAGACCACTCCTTGCGCCCGTGCACCTGCATGACGAAGACGTCGTGGACGTCGTAGTGATCGGCAAAACCCTGGCTCTGGGCCGGAGTGATATAGGCGTTGACCTGCACCGGGTGGCCCAGCTCAGCAGCCAGTCGCGCGCTCCATGCAGCGATCGGTGCCCACGTGCGATGCAGCGCTTGCAGCACGATGGTCGCTCCACCACCGAAGAGGCCGAGCACCGCATCGTCGCTGACCTGGTCAGTGACACCGGCGCCGACGCCTCCACCGATGGTGTATCGCGACTCGGGCAGTGTCGTGCCATCTTGAGCCAGTCGAATGAACGGCGTGCGCAAGGCTCGACGACTGAGCAACTCATCGACTGCTTCAGGCCCGAACAGATCACTGAAGTCATCCATGCCGCCACGATCGGCGTAGGTCGACAGGACTGCACCCTGAGCCCACGACTGATCGGCAAACGTGTCGCGGTCAGTTGCGATGAGGCGCGCCAGCGCCGAGTCTGCCACTCGGGTGGCGCCGTATGGGTCGGTCCCCGTCACTCGGCAGAGCCATCGGCACCGCCATCGGCACCACCATCGGCACCGCCGCCCTCAGCACCACCATCGGCAGGACCGTGCTCCGCGCCACCATCCGCGCCACCGTCAGCGCCACCATCGGCACCGCCGCCCTCAGCACCACCATCGGCAGGACCGTGCTCAGCGCCACCATCCGCGCCACCGTCAGCGCCACCATCGGCACCACCGCCCTCAGCACCACCATCGGCAGGACCGTGCTCAGCACCGCCATCCGCGCCACCGTCGGCTCCACCATCGGCACCGCCGCCCTCAGCACC
>JBATUU010000242.1:0-1579 GCA_049671385.1 Ornithinimicrobium sp.
GGTGGGGCGAAGCCTCGTCGTACCGGTCCGCGCCGGGTGCGGTTGACTGTCAACCGGTTGGACCCCTGGTCCGTCTTCAAGATCTCACTGTTGTTGTCGGTCGCCTTGGGGATTGCAACCGTCATCATGGTGGGTGTGTTGTGGACGGTGCTGTCCGGAATGAACGTCTTCGCGACGGTGAATGAGTTCATCGTGCAGGTGACCAGTGGTGAAAACAACGCGTCCTCCTTCGACTTGATGGACTACATCGGGCTGCGGCGGGTCCTTGCCCTCTCGACCGTGTTCGCGGTGATCAACGTGGTGCTGTTGACGGCGCTGGCGACCCTGGGTGCCTTCTTGTACAACGTGTGCGCGGCTCTCGTCGGCGGCACGCACCTCACGCTGTCCGACGAATAGGGCCTGTGGGGACGCTGATGCCTGCACTCTCGCGGGCTCAAGTTTTGGTGGCGTCGTCTGCGGTGCGGTAACCTCATGCGTCGCTGATCGGCTGCCGTGTGAGCCCTGGTGAGCGCAGCGAGGGGCCTATAGCTCAGTCGGTTAGAGCGCTGTCCTGATAAGACAGAGGTCACTGGTTCAAGTCCAGTTAGGCCCACCCCGATCATTGCGCCGCCGGCGTACAGGTTGATCGCTACAAGGAGCTGGAGCAGACATGAAGCGAATAATGGTGCTTGCCGCCGCTGCAGCCGGCGCGTTGGCGTTCTTCAAAAAGCAGCAGGACGACAAGGCTGAGCGCGAGCTCTGGGCCGAAGTCACCGACGATGTCGAGGCCAACTGAACAGCACTTTCTCAAAAGACCCGCTTGGCGAGTGCCGGGCGGTCCCCTCGGGGCCATGGCGCAATTGGTAGCGCACCTGCTTTGCAAGCAGGGGGTTAGGGGTTCGAGTCCCCTTGGCTCCACCAGTGTGATCTTTTCAAGAGATGCCGGACAGTCCGGACCCTCATTTTGGGTCCGGACTTTTGGTTTTTGATGGTGGTCCTGGTGGTCGGCGGAGGGGTTGGTACTCAAGGTTGGGGTTGAGGGTCAGTTCGCGGAGCAGTGAAGCGCCCCAGGTTCTCTGCCACTCTCATATGGGCTGCGGCCCGGGGTTGAGTGCAGCCTAATGGTCCTGCTTCTGCTCGACCGGTGGAACGTAGCCCAGGGTTGAGTGTATGCGGCGGTTGTTGTACCAGTCGACCCAGCCAGCGGTGGCGTACTCGACTTCGGCGATTGTCTTGTAGGGCCCGTCTTGGCAAACGCTGGTGCGCACGCACTCGGCCTTATAAGGCCGTTGACCGTCTCCATGGGCGCGTTGTCGTAGGCATCACCCACCTACCCGATCGAGGGCCGGATGCCCTCGAGCGCGAGGTGCTCGGTCAGCCGCAGGCTCGTGTACTGAGATCTAGCGTCGGAGTGATAAATCAGCTCACCGGAGACCGCAGGACGGCCCTGGCGGTCACGCTCCCACAGCGCCATCCCCAGCGGGATAATCACCAGGCCTGTGGGCTTGGTCGTCGCGGCCTGCCAGGCCAAGATCCTCTGGAGAACACGTCCAGGATGAAACGCGACGTAGACGAAGCCAGCTCAGGTCCGCACGTAGGT
>JBATUU010000243.1:0-1884 GCA_049671385.1 Ornithinimicrobium sp.
GCTCAGCATGAGGAGAATCCCTGATGCTGTTGCCGATCACATACAGACGTTGAGCTGGGTACCCGGCAGTCCTGGCCAAGTCGGCAGAGCGTTGGCCGTAGGTCAAGAATGCGTGCGCCAACCGGAAGCCATCCACCTTCAGACGTTCCTTGATGGCCCCGTGGGTGCGGGTCCACCCCAAACCCCAATAGAGGACGGTGCGGCCACGAGCTCGCAAGACGGCCGACGATGCCCACATCGTCAGGCAGTGCATCGAAGGGTCCCAGATGACCACGTCATACCGACTCGACAGGCTACGTCGCAGCAAGCCTGGCTGGAACCTCAACGGCCCCAGCGCCCACGTGCGATGCCACTGCATCGCGGGCAGGTCGGCGGCTTCGATCGGTGCGACTGCTGCCGCACGTGGCCCACCTCGCACGCTTCGACCCGCAGCAATGGTGACATCAAGGTCGGGCCTGGCGAGTAGCGCCTCAAACACCCCGCGGCGATAGTGCACCGAGTAGGAGTAGGCAATCAGGACTCGAAGCGGCCCCTCAACGCGGTGCGGGAGGTATGCCGTCATCAGGCTCGGTCTCCGGGGGCTCGACCTCACGGGGCGGGTTGCTAGCCGACGGAGGAGGGACGAACTCGGTCGGGAAGTGGCCGGTGGGGAATCGGTCGGTGGGAAACTGGCCGGGAGGAAAGGCGCCTGGAGGGATCTGCTCCGGTGGTTGTGCAGTGGCGTCGGTCGGCAGTCGGTCCCCATCATTGCGTCCGCGCTCGCTGTAGCCAGCCTGCTTTTGCAGGTTCTCCATTTTCCAGCGGTTACGTGCCCCAGCCTGGGCGAACAGCATGAATCCGCGGATCAAGGTCGCCCCGTGGTCGTCGAACTTCATTGCCCAGATGCGTTTCTTCTTGGATCGAGGCGTGACAGCCCGACCGAGCGCAAAGAGGAAGAGCCACCCCAGTGCAACGAAGGCGAAGAAGGTCGTCATACCCCTACCATCGCATGTGTGGCTGGGGGCTAGCTGCTCTTCTGCAGATCTTTGGGCAGATGGCCCGACGATTTCTTGTAGATCGCGGCAGCCTGTCGGCGGGCGATGGTGCGGCTCACGCCGACGATGGCGCCGGACAAAATGGCGAACAGGATCGCTTCCATCCAGTCGTCATCGGGATCCTCAGGATTTTTCGGTGGTTCATCGCCGCGGATGAACTTCCAACTGCCGTCGGCGAGCTTGCGAGCCACCATGCTCGCACCAACGGCGGAGCCCATCGCCATGACCTTCCACATCACATTTCCCATATGCACACCTTGCCATACGCTGTAAGTCACTCGCGACTCGCGCCCCGCCTAGCTGATGCCGGGTGGCGGGTGATGCTCATTGGTGTGAGGCGATTTCATAGCCGAACGACGGCATGAGTGTCCCGCAGTGACGTTCAATACGCTCAAGATTCTCCTGACCGAAAAAGGCGGCTGGGGCGATCGACCGGTCGCCACGTGGCTGGTATTGCCGGTCCTGACGCGCAGATATGTCATGGGCGACGGTGAATCCCAGTTCGGTGGCCAACTGCTCGATCACCGATCGTTTGGCTGCGTCGAAGTCTTCGTATCGCACAAGAGTCATCCGGTCGCTGGCGTTCGCATAGACCTCGTTGGCGCGGACCCAGCGTTCGGCAAGCGCATCGACATACTGCCCGCCACCGGATCCGAAACTGGCACCAGTCAGGATCGGGATCCACCCCGGCCGTGTCTGAGCCACACTCGCGGAGTGCTCCTCGGTCAACGACTCGAGGTCGCCGGGCAGACTCAAGCGATTGAGGACACTGCGGATGTTCTGGCGTGGGTCGCGCACCACGAACACGAATCGCGCCTCAGGAAACGCCTGTTCGAGAGCAGGAAAGAGG
>JBATUU010000244.1:0-1675 GCA_049671385.1 Ornithinimicrobium sp.
CGTCCCAACGGAACCCAACGATCCCACCGGCTGGAATACGTGCGCCACATCCGCTTTCCAACAAATGCCATACATCCACGCCCGACTTGTAGGCGGGTCAGAGAAATGGGATGTGAATGAAGCCCGAGCCCGCACCCGCTCTTACTGACCCTAGTGCGGACCTCGCCTGACGGCGTTGGGCGAGTAGCAAGTACTCTCTAGGGTTACCGCAGTCACAGGGTTTGCTGGCTCACCGACTATCTGCCGCAGGCCAAGCGAACACGAGTCTGGGGAGCACGACAACGTCTTCCTGCCATCCCCTACGCAGGCGCCCCGCTGGGTCCTATCGTGCCCGTTAGCCAAACGCTTTGCCGGGACCACGCCCGCGACCGGCACCGCAATGGCCGAGTCACCCCCGTCACCGATTGAGAATCGCTGACCAATGAGGTCCGGCATGAGGGCGGGGTGCGGGCCGCGATAACGTTCAGACCTTCACTCGGCCCCGGAGTGGCGCTCGATCTCGCACTGATCGAGCAAGCGAGCGAGGTGACTGTAAGCACCGAGTCGCTCCATGCCGTCCTGCTCGGAGATCTCCTCGCGGCTATGGGTAGCCACGTTTCGCACGGCCAGGTTAAGCCCCTTGGCGAGGCCCATCAGGCCTTCCCGCATCGACTTCACAGTGTTGTCTGCCTCCGGTCCTGGCCAGCGAAGTCGTGGCCGGTCCGGCTGGGCTGACTCGGTCGCAAGCGTCTGGCCCCAAAAGTCGGTGTCTTGCACGTTCGTACGACCCAGGCGTTCCTTCCAGTGCAAGTTGAGCGCCTCTCCTGCTTCTCGAACGGCGACGCGGTACTGGTGGTTGGTCCAGTGCGGAGCTGCGGCCGTCCAGATCACCGGATGAAACGCTGACGGCGTGAAGACCGGTGCGCCGCCATCCTCACCGGCCATGGCATCCACTTCAAGAGATTCCAGCCTTCCCCGGATCGATGCGCACGTGGCTCGCACTTCGCCCGGCGTTAGGAATGCCTTCGGTTGGGTCATGTTGCGCCAATTAGAGATGGGGTCGATTGGCTCCGGCAGCCCCTGCACCATGAGGTAGGAGCCTGTGACCGCGACGGCCTTGGCAGCCAGACCCGCGGCTTCGGCGACAGCCAGTTCGCGATGCCTCGCAACTACCGGGTCAAAACCCTCCTTGGGAAAGGTTCGCTCGGCGATCCCCCGCATAAACGTCGCATCGGTCTCGGACTGCGTCCCCATCCAGGACTCAAAGGCGGCCTCGAAACGCTCGACACCGGCGCGTAGGGCGGCGAGATACTCCTGCGTGTATTGACTAGCCACGACTCCGATTCTTACAGCACTGCCGAAAACTTTCGGGGCCGTAGCTGCTCAGCGGACCGGCAGAACCCGAAGTCGGTCGACCCGATGTCGAGTTGCGCGGTGAGGCAACGGCTCGCGGAGCGTGCCAGTCACCGATGGTCGAGCGGGAACGACACTGACCATATGGGGTCGTTAGGCGGGACTCCGCCGCGCTGGTTCTTCTCCTTAGCCGGTGAGGAGGGCCCTTTCCCATTCGGTGCCGAACTCGAAGGGGCTGAAGGAAGCCGATAGGAAGCTTCGACTAGGGAAGCCGGCCCGCTCAACGATGATCGGAAGGACGACGACTCTGCCACCGCGCGTGTCCCCTTTGGTACGACAACAA
>JBATUU010000245.1:0-9615 GCA_049671385.1 Ornithinimicrobium sp.
GCTCACCGATCTCGACACTGGCGTGCGGCGACGTGTTGTTGGAGACACCGGTGGAGCTGGCATTCGACGGCACCGAGGGTGGTTTGCAGGATGCGGATGGTCAGGACATCGGCTTCACGATGGTCGACCCGCCCTCTAGCCGCTTGGCTGCCGATGGCGACCCGAGTGACCCCGACGTGCCTGGATACGAGCCCAGCCTGCTGAATGTCGAGGATGGCGCCTTGACGATCAACGCCACCCCAGGCATCCAGTACGCCAACCCCGGCCAGAGCAGTGCCACGAACACGCAGATCAACGCCGTGGGTGTTGCTGTGGATGCCACAGAAGGCACCACCACACTGAACACCACCATCGTGGCTCCTGACTTCGATGACTCCTCGAACTCAGAGAAATCAGGCCTGTGGTTTGGTCTGGATGAGGACAACCTGGTGAACCTCTCGGTGCAGAACCGGCCGGGGACCGACGTGCGAGTCCAGTTCCAGCGCGAGTTCGGCGGCACCGTGGTCGGCGCCGACGATGAGATCAACGGTAGTGACTTCCCTGAAGGCACCGACGTCGAACTCACCCTGGTGCTCGATCAGGCCGCTGGCAATGCCACCGCGTCCTATCAGGTGGGCGCTGACGAGGTTGTCGAGTTGGGCGTGTTGGACATCGACCCAGCGCTGTTCGCCGGTGATCTCCTCTCAGACGATGAGACCGGTCCGGCCACTTTCGCCGGGGTCTACGCGACCACTCGTCGAGACACCACGACCGATCTGAATATCACCTTTGCCGACTTCAGTGTGACGAACGCAGAAGCTACCGGCGAGCCTCCGGTCGTGGACCTGACCGGTGACCGCACCTTGTTCGAGGGCCAAGAGGTCGGCATTCCGGTTGCTGTCAGCGACCCGGACGGTGACGAGGTCGCCGTGACGGTGGATGGTTTGCCCGATGGCCTGGCTTATGCCGATGGCAGCATCAGCGGCACGCTTGCCCAGGGCACCTTGGCGGACAGCCCGTACACGGTCTCGGTCTCCGCCGACGACGGGACCGGGAACACCACCGAGGAGTCATTTGAGATCACCGTGGTTGATGATGTCGCTCTGGATGTGAACTTCCAGTCAGCTGAAGCGCCTACGCCCGACGGCTACCTGGCCGACAGCGGTCAGGCCTACGGCGATCGTGGTGACGGCCTGTCCTACGGCTGGGTCGAACAGGGCGGTAGCGCTGTGCTCGACATGTCGAGCAATGGGCGCGACCGCGACCGCGGCGGCATCGACCAGTTGCTGGACACGTTCATCCACATGCAGTACGGGGATATCGGCACTGTGTACGACGGCAATCCGAACTGCACCAGCAACCAGTGTGACGCCGGTGCGTGGGAGATCGAGCTACCGAACGGCCTGTATGAGGTGACCCTCGCCGTGGGCGACCAGCCCAGCGGCGACGAGTACGACTCCCTGCACGCCATCAATGCGGAAGCCGGCGTCGTGATCGACTCCTTCCAGTCCACCGGGGCTCAGGAATACCTGGAGGCCACGGCATTCGCTGGAGTCGACGACGGCAAACTGACGATCAACGCGATCGGCGGAGCCAACTCCAAGCTCAGTTACGTGCAGATCCGCAGCCTGGGCAAGCAACCCCTGGTGACCGCAGTCCTGCCGCCCAACCGATCGGACGATGCGGCTCTGGACACCTCGATCTCCGCTTCGGTCAACGTGCCCGGCAACGGCGTGGGTGTGAACCCCGACGAGGAGACGTCGCTGACTGCGGAGGCCGTCAAGCTGTTCGAGGTCACCGCAGGAGGGGATGTCGAACTGCCAGGTGACGCTGGCTCCACTGGCGGAAACGACACCATTGGCTTCAGTCCTGATGAGGCTCTGAAGGCCGAGACGACGTACCGCTACGTCATCGACGGTGTGTTGGATGAGGCAGGCAATAGCTTCGAACGTTTCGAGTCGCTCTTCACGACTGGAGTTGCTGACACGGGCCCTGATTGTCAGCAGACCCCGCAGCTGCCAGAGTGCATCGACACAGACGTGAATGTCGATTTCGAGAAGGAGTTGCAGGAGAGCGCGTCCGGCGCCAACGGCAAGTTCTTCGCCACGCTGGAGGTGCATGAGGGCTACCTGTGGGCGACCACGATCGGTCAGGGCACCTATCGCTACGAGATCGGCCAGGACGGCACGCTCGGTGCGGAAGAGGACCTGGGGGTTCTCGATGGCCGGGCAGCTGTCGGCTTCAAGTTCGACGCCGACAACCCAGACCTCGCGTGGGTCACTCACGCCACGGGCAACATTGGAGGTGAGGACGCCAAGATCGGCTCCAAGTTGTCCACCATCGACTTCAGTGATGTGGCCAACCCGGTTGTGACGGATGTCTTCGTCAACCTGCCTCGATCGAAGAAGGATCACCTGACGAACTCGATCGACTACGGTCCCTCCGGTGACGGCGGCGACCCGTGGCTGTACTTCCTGCAGGGCTCGAACCAGGCCGCCGGCGATGTTGACGGCTCCTGGGGCACCCGCGGCGAGACCCAGCTGACGGCGGCACTGCTGCGCTTCGATCCGCAAGATGTGTTGGCTGAAGTTGCGGCTAACGGTCCGATTGATGTGGCCACCGACGAGGTCGGTGGAAACTACGATCCCTTCGCTGAGGGCGCCATCCTCGACATCTATGCAACGGGTATCCGTAACGCCTATGACCTGATCTGGCACTCCAACGGCAGCATCTACGTGCCGACCAACGGCACTGCCGGCGGCGGGAACAGCCCGGGCGTGGAGATTGCACCGGACGGCACCGCCACCATGGTCAGCAACCAGACTCCCGGCGAGAATGGGTTCGGCGACGGCACCGACGTCACGGAGATCTGTGAGAACCGTCGGGTCGATGGCCAGCCGTATACGGGTGGAGATGTGCCCGCAGTATCGGGACACCCGACCCAGCTTGACTTCATGTTCGAGGTCGAAGAGGGCGGCTACTACGGCCACCCGAATCCGACACGTTGTGAGTGGGTGCTGAACGACGGTAGCGACAGCCCGCAAAACACGGGTAGCAACTACCCGGCGGGTACCGATGCAGACCCCAACTACCGGGGCTTCGCTTACAACTTCGACTTCAACAAGTCCCCCAACGGTGTTATCGAGTACACGTCGGACACCTACGACGGGCAGTTGCAGGGCCGGGTCATGGTGGTCCGTTTCAGCGGCAACGACGACATCTTGACGATGCAGGTTGCACCCGATGGCACCGTGTTGGGCGCTCAAAACGGCGACACGATCGGCGGCTTCGACGGGTACGACGACCCGCTGGAGTTGACCGAGGACACCGAAGTCAACCCGGGCAATATCTACATCAACCAATACAACCGCGGTGGCCAGCCCCAGCAGATCTACTTGCTGCGTGCCACTGAAGTCGGCGGTGCCATCGAGGTCGACTCGGACAAGGAGGTGTTCTCAGCGACGCTGAACAACGAGCAGCCGACCGACACCGAGGACATCACAGTCAGCAACACTGGCGACGAGTCAGCCACGGTCACTGCTGAGATCACCGGCGCCGACGCCGATCAGTTCTCCGTCAGCGATCCCGGCAGCATCGCTGCCGGCGGCGACACAGACATCACGGTCACGTTTGACCCGAGCGGGTCCGTCGGCATCCGCGACGCGGTGCTTGAGGTCTCCAATGGCGACACCACCGAGTCCGTGACCCTGCGAGCCCTGGCCTTCGCCGGCCAGGAAGGTGGCGAAGAGCCTCCGTTGCAGTTGGTTGCCGATGCCCTCGAGTTGGACATCACGACCGGCTGGAGCGGGTTGGCCGACGGCACAGGTGCAGCTGCCAAGGGCTCGGAGGTGCTGGTGCCGTTGTTCGAACGGGCTAGCGATGCGCCGGTCACGATGACGCCGGTTGCTGCCTTCGCGCCGCAGGAGGACCTGCCGTTCGGTTGGTACGCCGCTGCGGAAGGTGACGTCACCACCAACGAGGTGGGGTCGATCGCTAACGGTCAGTTGCAGACGCTGAACCCCGCCCTGGGTGGGGGTGAGACCTCCTTCGATCCCGGCGAGGACGCCTTCGGGTTGTACTACTTCTCGAACACGTTCGACCGGACCGGCTACACCGAGGACGGTCGCAACGACGGCGGAGGCACGCACCGCGCTCGCATCTACCCGTTGTCCGGTGACCGCTTCCTGGTTGCTTTCGAGGATGCCGCCAACGGCGACTACCAGGACTACGTGTTCATCTTGGACAACGTGGTGGCGGCCGACAGCGCACCCGATCCAGACTTCACTCCGGCGCAGGCGCCTTTGTCGGTCAACTTCCAGAGCGAAGAGGCGGCAGTGCCAAGTGGCTACCTGCGCGACTTCGGCGAGGCGTTCGGTCTTCGAGATGGGGCTGACCAAGGTCAGGATCTTGGTTACGGCTGGGTCGACACTGAGGACGGATCACCACTGGCCTTGGTCGGTAACGGCCGTGACCGCGACTCAAACGACGACCAGTTGCTCGACACGCTGATGCACATGGACCTTCCGCCAGACGGCCAGGGCGGTGTGCTTCGAGACGGCAGTTGGGAGCTGGCGATCGAGGACGGTGACTATGAGGTGACCGTCTCGGTCGGTGACCCCAACAATGGTGGTGCGGCCGAGTCTCACACCATCAATGTGGAGGGCACGAACGCTATCGACGGCTTCCCGAAGTCTGGGGCGGCTGACGGTTCGGATGAGCGCCACCAACAGGCCACGGTGACCGTTGAGGTGAGTGACGGCACGCTGACGGTCGACCAGAGCGGCGGCACGAATACCAAGATCAACTACATCGAGATCGAGGCTGCGATCCCCCCGCCCCCGGCTGAGGGTCAGGTCAACTTCCAGACTGACGCCGCCACCACGCCACAGGGCTGGGCCGCTGACACCGGTGAGTTGTTCGACACCGATCGCGGCTATGGGTGGGTTGACACAGCCGGAGGCGCCGACAAGACAGGTGACGTACGTACCCGCGGCACGGATCCGGATGTGCTCGAAGACACCTTCGTGATCATGGATGACGCAGTCGTCGCTGCGAACGTGAACGGTGATTGGGAGTACGCCCTTGAGGATGGTGAGTACGCGGTGGAGGTCTCGGTCGGCGAGCCTGACTTTGCCGACTCCACGCACGGCGTTTCCGCCGAGGGTGTCTCGGTGGTTGACGACTTCACTCCGGCTGCACCCGGTGAGTACGAGACCGGCAGCGCGAATGTTGAGGTCACCGATGGTGCCCTGACAGTGGCTTCCACGGGTGAGAACACCAAGTTGCAGTGGATCACGATCACTTCGCTTGAGCAGGATGAGGTGGCACCAAAGGTGGCCGTCGAGCTTGCCGGCGACGGTGAGGACGGTTCCTACACCGGGCCCGTGACTGTGACCGTGACGGCTACCGATCGCACACTGGAGTTCACCGAGTACACGGTCGACGGTGGTACCACCACCAACTACACCGAGCCCTTTGAGGTCACCGGCAACGGGGCCCATGAGGTGGTGGTCACGGCAACCGACGGTGCTGGCAACGAGACCGTGGAAACGGTGAACTTCACCATCGCCGAGCTCGGCGCTGGCGATCTGAGCCTGACAAATCCCGAGGCCGCGCCGTTCGACGACCGGATCGTGATGAGCCGGATCGAGTCCGACAAGGACAATCCGTTGACCAACGAGACAGGGACGGTGGTGTTGAGCAACGACGGCACCGAGGCGATCGAAGTCTCTGCTCTGGACATCGCCGATGCCGGCGACTTCGAGTTGGTCGATGCACCGACCTTGCCGGCCACCATCGATGTCGGTGCAGAACTGCCTGTCGACGTGCAGTTCATCGGCACCGGGACGGGCAGCAACACCAATTTCGAGTCCGAGCTGGTCGTTCGTCACAACGGCAGTGACGGCCCATCGACGGTCGTTGAACTCGGTGCCATCTGGCAGGTCGAGGAAGAAGGTGGCAATGAGCCAAACGTGGCCGAGATCGTCGAGGCTTACGGAGTTGGCACGACCATCGTGGGAGCGGGTGAGCAGATCAACAACCAAGGCCGCTTGGAGGCAATTGGCGATGAGGTGCTGTCGCAGACGTGGCAGCGGGCAGATGACACCGAGCCCATGACCGTTCGACAACTGGCCGCGTACCACACCTGCTGTAGTAATACGGCCGCGTTCGGGTGGCACCCAGCTGGCAACAAGGGCAGTTTCACCCAGGTCCTTCGCCACGACGGCCAGTGGGCGCAGTCGCTGCTCCCACGGATCAACGGCTCGGACGTCAACCCGGCCTTTGCATCCTTCACCCCCGGGCCGGACACCTTCAGTTGGAGGATCGACCCGGAGTCGAGCGACTGGACCCTGAACAACGACGCCCCGGACCAATGTGGAGCGGGCAACGACGGGTGCCAGTTGGGCCACCACCTGCGGGTGTGGCCAGCCGAAGACCGCGACGGTGTCGCCATTGAGGGCACATACATCGTCGTCATGGACTACGCCGGCATCAACTACGACTTCAACGACAACGTCTACTTGGTGACCAACGCCGCGCCAGTCGACAACTAAGGAGTCTGAGGGGGGCCGGGACGCGACCGTGAGCGTCCTGGCCCACCTCAGATGTGAGAGCAAACCCCCCTGTCAGAGGATTTTTCGTTGACCACCCTTTCCAACACCTTGCCGGTCAGTTTGCCCGTGGAGCGCGCGAGCGCCTCGACCGGCCCTCGGCTCGTCAAGCGCTGGATGTATGGTCTGGTGCTCATCGACGCTGTGGCACTCAGCGTTGCCGCAGTCGCCGGATGGCAGGGGAGGCTGCTGCTCAATCCTTTCTTCGAGGAGTCGTTGGCCTCAACCGCGGTCGTCCCGCAGGAGTCCTTCGGACTAGTTGTCTTGTGGTTAGTCGTGTTGCTGGTGCAAGGGGGCTATAGCTTCCGCCGGATGGAGGCTGGGGCTGACCTCTATCGGGTCCTGGGGTCATCGGCCCTCGTGGCCAGTGGCTGTGCCGGTATTGCCATGTACTTGACTGAGACCGACTTCACGCGCAGCTACTTCGTAGCTTTTTATGTCCTGGGGTTGTTTCTGCTGACACTGGAGCGATACGCACTGAGGCGCTATCTCTTTGCGGTCCGCCGCAAAGGTCGTTGGGGGCATCGGGTCGTGGCCATTGGCGAAGCGGATCCGATCGCCGACGCTGTGACGGCGTTCGATCGCGAAAAGCACCTCGGGTATTCCGTGGTCGGGGCCGTATCGCGCCATGAAAGCTCGGGTCAGTCGTACTCGGTGCCCATGCTCGGCGCCTTCACAGACATTGCCGAGGTCTGTGCGGCGAATGGAGCTGACACGGTTCTCATCGCCGGCGGCTCCTGCTCCGCAGCAGATCTCAAAGAGGTGGGCTGGGCACTGCACGGACAAGAGATCGACATCATCGTGCTGCCCAGTTTGCTGGATATAGCGGGACCCCGAGTGCATTTCAGGGTTGACGGGGGGCTCCCGCGGGTTCACGTCACAGAGCCTCAGGCCAGCAGAGCGGTCAGTATCGGTAAGCGACTCTTCGACGTGCTGGTCTCGAGTATCGTCCTCCTCTTTCTGGCGATACCGATGGCCATGGTGGCCATCGGTATCAAAGCAGGTGACGGAGGGCCGATTTTCTTTCGACAGCGGCGGATCGGCATCAACGGAGAAGAATTCGGTTGTTGGAAGTTCCGGTCAATGCGTGTCGACGCGGACGCGCTTGAAGAAGGCCTGCGAGCGCTGAGTGGACATGACGGCGCACTGTGGAAGATGACACGCGACCCCCGTGTGACTCGTCTCGGCGCCTTCATCCGCCGGTATTCGATGGATGAGTTGCCGCAATTATTCAATGTCCTGCGGGGTGACATGAGCCTGGTCGGTCCGCGGCCCCAACAGCAGTGGGAAGTGGATACCTACTCCGCGGCTCAGCGGCGACGCCTATTGGTGAAGCCTGGGATGACGGGCCTCTGGCAGGTCTCCGGGCGCTCCACGTTGTCGCTGGAGGAAGCGGTGCGGCTTGATCTGTACTACGTCGAGAATTGGACCATGATCGTAGATCTGGTCATCATGCTTCGAACGGTGCGAGCGGTCGTGGGCTCACGCGGGGCCTACTGAGCTGCGCTCAGGCTTCTCGGTGGCTGGCCGGCTCGATGATCTGACGCCGATCGCTGATCACTGGAGCGAATGAGCCAGAGGAACGGAGCCAACGGACCAAGCCACAGAACGAGCCTGAACGGGGTCTCGCTTGAGACGCCTAGTTGCAGGACATAGACACTGACGATGATCGAGACGGCGACGTTGATTCCAGAAGCCGGTGCGGCCCAACTTCTGCGCGCCACGAAGCCGACGATGGCTCCGGAGACAAGGCCGCCTATCAGGACTCCGAAGAGTCCGAAGTTCAAATACCAGATCGTGGGTGCCCCGACCGGCCAGCCATTCGCGACCTCCGGCTCATAGACCTGGCGAAAGGCGCGACCAACCAGTGGATCCGGCTTATCGGGGTTCAATACCCGGGGCACGGTTCCCGCCGTCCCATCGACAAAGTCCTGGCCGCCACGAAAGGAGTACAACGAGGGCCAGTCCCTGAAGGCAAGAGCGGACGCGTCGAAGTAGACCCCGTTGACACTCACTGACAACTGGCGCCATGTGGTCGAAGAGGCGAATCCAGTGCCTGGACCATCATCGTGGATTGTGATGTCGCGCACTACGCGCAAGCTAAAAGAAGCCGTGATGACGAGCAACCCCGCCAAGAGGACCCGTCCGATGACGCGGCCTCGCTTGGCTGAGGATGCCTCCTTGCCTGTGATGGCGCCCAGCACCAACATCGCCAGTACCACGACAGCCACAGATCGCTGACCCCAGGCGAAGACGCAGAGTGCGTTGAACCCGGCAGCCCCGGTCAGAAGCAGAGTGTGTCGCCGATCTGATGAGCCCGCACGCAAGACGTCGATGAGGGCTGCGGCGGAAATGAAGGATCCGAGCATCGCAGGCAACTTCAGCACGTACTGTCCGGCAAGTGCCTTGTCTAACTTGGCGGCCGCCATAAAGGTGCCTACACCGCCGTAGGCCACCACGAGAGACAGGGTCGTGATCAAGGTGAGCAAGGTGAGTGCTGCAACAACCCAGTTCATCAGGTGCCGGCTCGGACGCGAAGCCGTGAACAGGATGCCCCCTGTTCGGGACTGCGATCGAGTGATGATCCATGCCGCGGCGATGAAGCAGACAAGGAAGAGGTTGAGATGAAAAAGTGTGGTGGCTACCAACTGGCTTTGATCACTGGTGACAAACAGGTAGTCAGGGTTCAGCGCATCGAGTCCAGTTCCGACGAGAACGGCCCGGAAGCCGTAGAACATCGCAAAGACGATGAAGAAAAGGAAGAGTGGGTCGGTGGGGCGACGGGCCAACGTCACCAGGCCTGCCCCAAGCAGCCCTACGAAAACGCCAAGGCCCACGAGAACGGCCACGGATTGTCTCCTTGCCTCTGATCCAGCACCGGCCACATCTTCCCACGCCACGTACGCTGAGCCCACCGCCGCCTTTGTCTGAGGAGTCTGTCTGTGTCGTTTCAAGATGCGCTGAGTGTTCTGCGGCGCAGATGGTCCTACGTGGTGGTCGGGTGTCTGATAGGCCTGGGCATAGC
>JBATUU010000246.1:0-3510 GCA_049671385.1 Ornithinimicrobium sp.
CATCCGGGCGTATTCGATGATCCGGAACATTTGCGCGATGCCATCGTGCACCTCACCGAGCAACCTGCCGACGGCGGGCTCATCCTCGCCGAAGCGGACCTCACACGTCGTGGAGACTTTCAGTCCCATCTTGTGCTCGACATTGGTGACCTTGACCCCGTTGGGCTCTCCGGTCTGACCGGTCTCGAGGTCAACGTGCAGTTGCGGCACGATGAAGAGCGAGAGCCCTTTGGTGCCGGGACCAGCGCCCTCGGGACGAGCGAGGACATAGTGGATGACGTTGTCGTAGAAGGGTGCGACAGCGGAGGTGATGAACCGCTTGACGCCGCTGATGTGCCACGTGCCGTCGGCCTGCGCGGTGGCTTTGGTGCGTGCGGCGCCGACGTCGGACCCGGCGTCCGGTTCGGTCAACACCATCGTCGCCCCCCAGGGGCCGGCCGCCATGTGCTCAGCGAGCCTGCGCTGCTCGGGAGTGCCCAGCCGGTGCAACACCTCGGCGAAGGTGTAGCCGGCTGAGTAGAGCTTCACAGCGGGGTTGGAGCCGAGCACCATTTCGCCGACAGCCCAGGTCAGCGATGGAGGCGCAGAGGCACCCCCGAGCGGCTCGGAGATCTCCAACCGGCCCCAGCCCGAGTCGATATAGGCGCGATAGGAGTCCACGAATGACTGCGGCAGATCGACGGTGCCCGTCTCGGAGTCGAAGGTCGGCGGGTTGCGGTCGGAGTCCAGCAGACTCATTCCCATCCGGCCCTCCGCCAGCGTGGCGACCTCGGCCAGAATGTCCCGCGCGGTCTCGATGTCGATGTCCTCGAACGGCGGCTCACCGAGCATGGTCGAGCGCTCGAAGACCTCGAAGAGGTTGAACTCCAGATCCCGGACGTTGGCCTTGTAGTGACTCACCAAACCAGGCTATCCCGACACCGCGAGCGCTCAGCTCAACAGGGGAGGGAGCGCGAAGAGCAGCGCGAGCACCGGCATACACGCCTGGATAGCGGCAGGTCTGGTGTATGCCGGCCCGCCACGCAGACGCAATACCGCGGCAGCCGCCACCATGCTGCCGCAGCTGTAGAGATAGAGGGTCCACCCCACGGTTCCGTTGCCGGCGAGCACGTAGATCGGCCCGACGATGGCGCCCAAGCCGAGGAACAGGTTGTAGAAGCCTTGGTTGAAGGCGAAGAAGGCGGCATCATCCGCGCTCTGCTGGTCGCGCAGTTTGAAGGCCCGCCACACTTCTGGTCGGCGCCACCACAGCGACTCCATCAGAAAGATCCCGACGTGGACCAGCCCGGCGAGGATCGACAAGATCGAGGCGAGAAGGACCATGCCTCAGTATGTCGTCAGCGCGCCGACCGCGGAAGGTGCGCGATCTGAGGGCAAGCCTCCGGTGACGCGTCCGGCGGAGGCGCTGCTGACCCCAGCGAATTCTGCTCCCGCGAACACACCGCATACCCTTATCGATGCACGCGCCCGCCCTGCGTCGCCGAAGTCGGCCTCGGGCACCACCAGCAGAATCGAAAGGCACCACCGGATGGTTCAAAGCACCTTGGGCACCCGCAGTGTCGTGGCCGCCGCTGTCGGCGCCGCTCTCACCCTGAGTGCGTGCAACGCCGGGGGCGACGACACGTCGCAGAACACCGAGGGAGCCGGCGAGAGCGAGGAGCGCGTGACCATCGGCCTCTTCGCCGAGCCGGCCAGCCTCGACTTCACCACCACTGACGGTGCCGCCATTCCGCAAGCCCTGCTCTACAACGTCTACGAGACGTTGCTCAAGGTCGATAGCGACTCCGGCGAGATCGTCCCGGCATTGGCCTCTGACTACAAGGTCAGCGACGACGGACTGACCTACACCTTCACCCTCGTGCAGGACGCGACCTTCAGCAACGGCGCTGACTTCACGGCGCAGGACGCCGTGTTCAGCATCGAGCGGGTGCAGTCCGATGACTGGACCGTCTCGCTCAAGTCGCAGATGGATGTCGTCGAGTCCGCCGAGGCAACCGGCGACTATGAGCTCACGGTCACGCTCAGCCAGCCGGACAACGCGTGGCTCTATTCGATGACCACCGGGGTGGGGGCCATGTTCGACACCGATGGCGTTGACGATCTGGCGACCGACCCGATCGGCACCGGCCCCTACGCTTTCGCGTCCTGGGATCGCGGGAGCGCGATCACGCTGGAGCGCAACGACGACTACTGGGGCGATGAGCCCTTCTTCGACGTGGTGGAGTTCGCCTACTTCGATGACGCGAACGCGGTGAACAGCGCCATGTTGACCGGCACGATCGACGTCGTCGGCACCGTACAGGCGCCCGAGTCGCTCGCTGAGTTCGAAGGCGATGACTACCAGATCATCGAGGGCACGACCAACGGTGAAGTGGTGTTGTCGTTCAACAACGATGAAGGCCCGTTCACTGACGTCCGAGTGCGGCAAGCCGCCCGCTATGCCATCGACCACCCGACGCTGCTCGACACCTGCTGGGCCGGACGCGGCGAGCTGATCGGCTCGATGGTGCCACCGACCGACCCTTGGTATGAGGACCGCACCGGCGACTACCCGTTCGACATCGACAAGGCCGAAGAACTGCTCGCGGACTCGGACAACGAAGGCGTCGAAGTGCGGCTGCGCATCCCCAGCCTGCCGTATGCCGTTGCCTGCGGCACTGTCGTCGAGTCGATGCTGGAAGACGCCGGCTTCGAGGTCACCATCGATGAGCTGGAGTTCCCGGCAACCTGGCTGGAAGAGGTGTTCACCGCCAAGGACTTCGACATGTCCATCGTGTCCCATGTGGAGCCCCGCGACATGGAAGCCGTTTTCGGCAACCCCAACTACTACACCGGGTATGGCATCGCGGAGGTTTCTGCGCTGTTCGATGAGGCCAGGGCCGGCTCCGAGGATGAGTATGTGGAGAAGATGGCAGAGGCTGCGGCGCTCATCAGCGAGGACGCGGCGGCCGACTTCCTCTTTGTCCTGCCGAACTTGATCGTCGCTACGCCGGACATCACCGGGCTGCCGGAGAATGCTGTCAGCACCTCCTTTGACCTGTCCAAACTCGCTCGGAGCTGACGCGCACCTGCGGTGCGGCCTCAGGCAGAGCGCACGATGACCGCGGCGATGGGTGAGCATGTAGGCATGGACAGCCCAGCGTGATTCTGCAGCTCGCGCGCCGCTTCGCGGTGTTGCTCGCCAGTCTGGCGGTCAGCACCGTCGTGGTGTTCGGCTTTATGCAGATATTGCCGGGCAATCCGGCGCGGGTGGCGTTGGGTGTCAACGCCTCAGATGAAGCCGTGGCGCGGATGACCTCGCAGTTTGGCTTGGACCGTCCGCTGATCGTGCAATACCTGGACTGGGTCGGTGGGATGGTGCGCCTGGATCCCGGCATCGAGTACATCTCCAAGGCCGCAATCGGCCCTCAGATCGAGGGCAGGTTGCAAGTGACGCTGTGGTTGGTTGGGGCCTCCATGCTCCTGGCCGTGGCTGTTGCAGTCCCGGTGGGCACCTGGATGGCGATGCGG
>JBATUU010000247.1:0-2579 GCA_049671385.1 Ornithinimicrobium sp.
GCCCTGGCTCGACCCCAGAGGGTGCGCCTACTGACCGGTGGGCGGCTGGTCGACCGGCGCGAGTGACCGGCAGCTTTGTGGAAGATCACGGGCTGAACCTAGGCAACCCCAGAGATCAAGCGACCAGGGCCTGGCGCGCCTGTGGATACCCGCGATCAGCACGAGAGCGTGTGGACAACCCGCGGTCAGGACCCTTTGGAAGCCGAACCAGCCGACGTTGACGCCTTCTTGTCCCCGCTGGAGCCACCAGAACTTCCCGAGCCCGAGTCCGCAGACTTCGTTGCGCCCTTCGAGGTGTCGCCACCAGAGGACCCCGAGCCGTTCTTCGACGTCTCAACCGAGGAGCCCGATCCGGACTCGTTGCTCGTCGAGGACGACGAGGAATCGCCGCTGGACTCTTTGGAGGACGAGCCTCGGGACGAGGAATCAGAGCGAGAATCATTGCGGTAGAAGCCAGATCCTTTGAACACCACGCCGACGGCGCTATAGATCTTGCGCAGGTTGCCCTCACACACAGGGCAGGCGGTTAACGAGTCGTCTGAGAAGGCTTGGACGATGTCGAAGCGATGCTCGCAGTCACGGCAGGCATACGAGTAAGTGGGCACAACCCCAGAGTGTATGTCGATCATCTGCTCAGACATGTGGCATACGCTCAACCGCGTGCCCCGATTGCTTCGACGTGCCGTCGTCCCCACGATCGCCGTCCTTGTGGTTGTCGCCGTCGCCGCATCCGTCTTGGCAGTCGGTTTGGCTCGTCGCTCCTTCCCGCAGGTTTCCGGCGAAGTGACGCTGACCTCTCTGGATGCCCCTGTTGAAGTGATCCGCGATGAGCAAGGTGTCGCCCACATCTATGCCGACACCTCGGCCGACCTGTTCCGCGCTCAGGGCTACGTCGCCGCCCAAGACCGCTTCTTCCAGATGGACCTGCGCCGGCACATCACCGCTGGTCGTCTCGCGGAACTGGTCGGGTTCGACGGCGTCGAGACAGACACGGTCATCCGCACGATGGGCTGGCGCAGGGTCGCTGAAGAAGAGCTCGCTCTCCTGGCTCCCGAGACTCGTCAATACCTGCAGGCTTACGCCGCGGGGGTGAACGACTATCTGAGCGACAAATCTGCCTCACAGATCTCGCTCGAATATGTCGTGCTCTCCCAAAACGCCCCCGACTATCAGATCGAGCCGTGGGATGAGCTCGACTCGTTGACCTGGCTCAAGGCCATGGCCTGGGACCTGCGGGGCAACTACGACGATGAGTTGGCCCGCGCCCGACTCGCAGGCGAGGTGTCACCGGCCCAGCTGGACAGCCTCTATCCGGACTACCCGTTCGAGACAAACGCCCCCATCCTCTCGGCCGGGGAGTGGCGACCCAGCGCGTCCACACCGCGTCGGCCCGCTGGCGCCGTTGAGGGGGAGTCGGGCGCCGAGGATGATGAGTCCACCTCACCAAGCTCCGACCGCGTGCCACCGGATCTCGCCGGCGAGGCTCAAGGTGCTGCATACAAGGCCACCCTCGATGCGCTGTCCGCGGTGCCGCCGTTGATGGGCGAAGGGGAGGGGATCGGGTCCAACTCCTGGGTCGTCTCCGGAGAACACACCGACACGGGTATGCCGTTGCTCGCCAACGATCCACACCTCAGCGTCACCCAACCCGGGGTATGGCTGCAGGCCGGGTTGCACTGCCGCGAAGTCAACGACGACTGCCCATTCGACGTCACCGGGTACACCTTCGCTGGTTTCCCCGGTGTCGCGATCGGGCACAACCACGACGTGGCCTGGGGCCTGACCAATTTGAATCCCGACGTCACTGACTTTTACCTCGAAGACATCAGGGGCAACGAGTATCTGCGCGACTCCGACATGGAGCCGGTCGAGACCCGCTCGGAGACCATCAAGGTCGCGGGTGAGGATGACGTCGAGATCTTGATCCGCTCGACGGTGCACGGCCCGATCCTGTCCGACGCGCTCACCCCGGTGGCTCAAGCCGGGGTTGATCCACCGCTGTCGGGGGTCGAGTCCAACGGGGCGTATGCGGTCTCGATGGCCTGGACTGGTTTGGAGCCGAGCACGACGGCTGACGCGTTGTTTGCGATCAATACGTCTGCTGACTGGGAGGACTTCAAGGCCGCAGCAGAGCTATTCGCGGTCCCTGCCCAGAATCTGGTCTACGCCGACACCGAAGGCAACATCGGCTATCAGGCTCCTGGCCTGATACCGATTCGAGACGCCTCGACGGCAGAGGCACCGGCTGGGTTCTGGCCATCGCCTGGATGGGACCCCGCATACGACTGGCAGGGATTCGTGCCGTTCGAGGAGTTGCCGTTTGTGCTCAACCCCGAGGACGGCGTGATCGTTACCGCCAATCAGGCGGTGGCTCAGGCGCGTCGACCGTTCCTGACCACCGAGTGGGACAAGGGGTATCGGGCTCAGCGCATTGCCGACCTGTTGGCGACCGAGATGGCTGACGGCCCCCTCGACGTGGCCACCATGACGGCTATCCAATCCGACACCTACAACGCCTTCGCCGACACCCTCATCCCCTACCTGCTCGACGTGAATGTGGGCACCGACGACTTCTACGC
>JBATUU010000248.1:0-4820 GCA_049671385.1 Ornithinimicrobium sp.
GAACCGACAAGCACATCAAGATTGCGAACCTCGGCATCCCTGCTGTGGACCCGAAAGGATCGACCGTCACCGAGCACAACCCGTCGTCGGCGCAGACGCCGACCGGTGCTACCTCCACAGTTCAACAACCGGGCAAGACTTCCTGGGGGGCCAAGGTCCTCGTTGCCGGTGCCGCATCGCTCGCTTTGATTGTGGCCACCGTGG
The DNA here is from genome assembly GCA_049671385.1 of Ornithinimicrobium sp. GTDB lineage: Bacteria > Actinomycetota > Actinomycetes > Actinomycetales > Dermatophilaceae > Ornithinicoccus. The sequence continues at coordinate 205 of JBATUU010000248.1, forward strand.
CTGGCTATCAGATGGGGGCAGGCGCGGGCCAGCCTGACGGTAGCGCGAGCTTGGCCGAGTCGGCATCAGCCGCGGGTATCGACCCCGCAATCCCCGGCAGCGACGATGACACCGACGACACCGACGTAGGCGAGGCGGCATCCCCTGGCAGTGACGCCCCGGCGCCCCGCTTCGACCCGGACGCCGCTATCCAGGCTCCGGCGAATCGCGGCATGCTGCACGTCAAGCCGATCAGCGTGGCCATCCCGCGGATCGACGTCAGCAGCACCCTGGTCAACCTCGGATTGAACGCCGACAACTCGCTCGAGGTGCCGGAGGACTACTCGAAGGCCGGGTGGTACGACCGCGGCTCCTACCCGGGCGACAAAGGCGGTCCGCCCGCGCTGATCGTTGGCCACGTGGACAACTCCGAGGGTCCGGCCGTCTTCTATGAGCTCGACCAGTTGAAGATCGGTGACGAGATCCTGGTCACCCGCGCAGACGGCAGCACCGCTGTCTTCGTGGTCTACGACGGTGAGCAGTTCCCCAAGAACTCGTTGCCCACGGACGAGATCTATGCCGACCGCAAGGGTTCGGAGCTGGTGCTCATCACCTGCTCTGGCGATTTCGACGTCGAGGCCGGTTCTTACTTGGACAACTACGTCGTCCGCGCCAAGCTGGACCGGGAACGCAGCGGACTGGACGCCTGATGGACGCCTCAACGGCCCGCGCCAGCCTCGCCCTGGGGGCGGTGCTCCTCGCTGGGACGACCATCGTGGCCGCCCAAGCCGGCACGGCGCCGCCCGAGTTTGCCGCCGAGTCGACCACATCTGGCACCGAGCAAGCACAGGCCGATCCGTTGCTTGCCACGATCGCCGACCTGCAAGCCGATCTCGAGGAGTCTCCGGATGACGGCTTGGCCTGGGCCGAGTTGGGCGCGGCGTACGTCGAGCAGGCTCGGGTGAGCGCCGACCCCTCCTATTACCCCAAGGCTGAAGGGGCCCTGGAGACCTCGCTCGAGGTCCAGCCCGAGGGCAATGACGAAGCCTTGACCGCGCAAGGGGCGCTGGCCAACGCGCGGCACGACTTCGCCGATGCTGCGGACTACGCCGAGCAGGCACAACAGGTCAACGTGGCCAATTCGACCTCCTGGGGTGTGCGCGCTGACGCGCTGATCCAACTCGGCGACTACGACGGGGCGACCGACGCCGTGCAGCAGATGCTGGACCTGCGGCCGGGGCTGGCGTCATACAGCCGCGCGTCGTATGACCTTGAACTCAACGGTGAGCCGCAGCGCGCCCGTGAGGCGATGGAGTTGGCGCTCGAAGGGGCGTATTCTCCGGCCGATGTGGCATTTTGCCGCTACTACCTCGGTCAACTGAGCTTCAACTCAGGCGATCTGGAGGGGGCGCAGAAGCAGTTCGAGCGGGGACTGGCCGCCGTTCTGGACGATCCCACCCTGCTCGCCGGCCAGGCCAGGGTGTATGCCGCGCTCGGCGATGAGGAGCAGGCTCGCGCTGTCTACGACCGAGTGGTTGCCGCTCGGCCACTGCCGGATTACCTCGTCGAGTACGGCTTCTACCTGCAGTCCCTCGGCGACACCGACGCCGCCGATGAGCAGTTCGACACGTTCGAGGCAGTGCAGCAGATCTTCGAGTCCAACGGGGTGCAGGACGACCTGACCTCGGCGTACGTCGCCGCTGATCGTGGTCAAGCCGAACTCGCGCTCAGGCACGCCGAAGCAGAATGGGACGCCCGTCAAAACATCGACTCCGCCGATGCGATGGCGTGGGCGCTGCATGGGGTGGGGCGCGAGGATGAAGCACTGGAATTCGCCGACAAGGCGAACCGGTTGGACGGCGACAACGCCATGTTCCTCTATCACCGCGGGATGATTCAGCAAGCGCTGGGCGATGACGATCAGGCGATCGCTGACCTCGAGGCCGCGCTGGACACGAACCCTCACTTCTCTCCTGTGCATGCAACGCGCGCCGAGCAGGCCCTGACTGAACTCGGTGAAACATCGTGAACCCCGTCAGCACGACCGCGCGGGTATGGCGCGGGCTCGCCACCGCGTGCGTCGCCGCCATCGTGACGCTCGGCGCCCCGCTCATGGCTGCGTCCGCCTCGACCACATCACCTCCAACAGCAGACCTCCCAACACACCCCCTCGGCAACTTCACCGTCAGCCACTACAACGGGCTCACACTGACCCCGGACGGGGTCGAAGTCTTGACGGTGATCGATAGTGCTGAGATCCCGACTCAGCAGGACCGCACGCAGATCGACACCAACGGCGACGGCACGATGTCACCGGGTGAGTTGACGGCCCATGCGGAGAGTGTCTGCCCGCAGGTGCGCCAAGACCTGGTGGCCGATGTCGGCGGGACGTCCTTGAAGTGGCAATCGCGGGGCGCACAGGCCGAGACGGTGGAAGGCTCTGCCGGATTGCCCACGCTGCGGTTGACGTGTGAGTCGTTCTCGGCGGCTGCGCTCACGGGCAGCGGGTCCGTGTCGTTCAGCGACGAATACCGCACCGATCGCATTGGCTGGCGTGAGATCACGTTGGACGCCGAGGGGCTCGCGCTCCTCGATCCGGACGTGCCTCGGGTGAGTGTCAGCGATGAGTTGCGCTCCTATCCCGAGGACCTGCTCTCCTCACCGTTGGACATCCGGTCAATCACCGCCGACTTCGAGCCCGGGTCGAAGGGCAACAACGCGGCCGAGTCGGCAGCTGACATCGGCGTCCCCGGCTTCACCGGCGATGATCCGCTCAGCCTCCTGGTCACCGCTGGCGATCGCCAACTCGATGCCTTGATCGGTGACCGGGAGTTGACCCCGGTCCTCGGCACACTCGCGCTGCTCCTTGCCGTCATGCTGGGCGCCGGGCACGCGGTCTTGCCTGGTCACGGCAAAACCGTGATGGCGGCATACCTGGCGGGTCGACGGGGCAGGCCGCGGGACGCGTTGATCGTCGGCGCTACCGTGACCGGCACCCACACCGTGGGTGTGTTGGCCCTCGGCGTCGCGCTGACCGTCTCCAGCGCCTTCGCTGGCGAGCAAGCGCTGCGGGTGCTTGGCATCATCAGCGGGCTGCTCATCGCGGCCATCGGCATCAGCTTGATCCGGGACGCGCGCGCCGGCCGGGGTGCTGTGCATGGGCACAGCCATGGACACACCTCACCTGAGAAGGTGTTGGTGCACGCCCACGGCACGGACGAGGCAGGCTCGCTGGCGACGCTCGGCCCGGTGCCCAGCAGCGCGGACGGCCACTCCCACTCTCATCCGAAGCCGCACACCCACTCCCACGACGGTGATCATGGTCATTCCCACGGGCACTCACATGGACACGGCCACGGGCACTCTCACGATCATGGCACGGGACGCCGGAGTTTGATCGGTATGGGCGTGGCCGGCGGCCTGGTCCCCAGTCCTTCAGCCCTCGTTGTGCTGCTCGGCTCGATCGCCCTGGGTCGGACAGTGTTTGGTGTCTTCCTGGTCTTTGCCTATGGCATCGGCATGGCCGCCACGCTGACAGCAGTTGGCCTGCTGCTGGTCCGGTTGCGGATGCGACTGGACGACGTCGAGGCCACCCGCAGCAACCGCCTGGCCACCAAGGTGACGCGCGCACTTCCCCTGGCGACCGCGGTGCTGGTGCTCCTCGTCGGAGTGGGCCTTGTCGCACGGGGTTTGTTCTTCAGCTTGTAGTGCTTCAGTGGTTGCGCTGTGCCTGATTGGCCTCAGACTAAGAGGTATGAGTCACTCCGAGCCGGCACCCACGACGAACGACGGCGGATCGCCGATAGCAAGCGATGAACAATCCCTCACTGTGGGACCCGATGGCCCCCTGCTGCTGCAGGATCACTACCTGATCGAGCAGATGGCGAACTTCAATAGGGAGCGGATCGTCGAGCGTCAGCCGCATGCGAAAGGCGGCGGCGCGTTCGGGGTCTTCGAGGTCACTCACGACGTCAGCGCATTTACCCGAGCAGCGGTATTTCAACCCGGGGCGAAGACGGATGTGCTGTCCCGGTTCTCCACCGTGGCCGGCGAGCGCGGCAGCCCCGACACGTGGCGTGACCCCCGAGGCTTCTCGCTGAAGTTCTACACCTCCGAGGGCAACCTGGACCTGGTGGGGAACAACACCCCGGTGTTCTTCGTGCGGGACCCGATGAAGTTCCAGCACTTCATCCGCTCCCAGAAGCGTCGGGCGGACAACAACCTGCGCGACCACAACATGCAGTGGGACTTCTGGACGCTGGTGCCGGAGTCGGCGCACCAGGTGACCTGGTTGATGGGAGACCGCGGCATCCCGCGCACCTGGCGCCACATGAACGGTTACTCCAGCCACACCTACATGTGGATCAACGCCGAGGGCGAGCGGTTCTGGGTGAAGTACCACTTCAAGACCGACCAGGGGATCCAGTGCTTCACGCAGGCTGAGGCCGACGAGATGGCTTCGGCCGACGCCGACTACCACCAGCGTGACCTGTACGACCACATCGCCGACGGTGAGTTCCCCAGCTGGACGCTGAAGATGCAGATCATGCCGTTCGATGAGGCCAAGACCTACCGGTTCAACCCGTTCGACCTGACGAAGGTGTGGCCGCACGAGGACTACCCGCTGCACCAGGTCG